>CALRBL010000030.1 GCA_943354075.1 Candidatus Nomurabacteria bacterium
AGGAGGTGGATTTTTCTGTGCGCACCGGATCCAAGATCACCATCATGGGACAAAATGGTGCCGGCAAATCGACTATTTTCAAACTGATTGAAGGAGTATATCAGCCTGAAGAGGGAAATATCTACATCACCGAGCGGGCCACCATTGCAACTGCAAAACAAGTCATTCCTCGCGACGAACTCGATCTCACCATCCGTGCATTCTTTGAGAAGGCAATTGCAAATGTTACCAAAGACAAGATTTACGATATTGACCGTCGAATTGCAAAAGTTCTCGATATTGTGAATCTCCATGTCGGAGCAAAAGATGGCGGCGATGCATACGAGCGCATCATCCGCTCTTTCTCTGGTGGTCAGCAGGCACGCCTTCTTCTTGCATCTGCAATCATTCAAGATACAGACATTCTTCTTCTCGATGAGCCCACCAACAACTTGGACAAAGCAGGTATCGAGCATCTCACCACCTTCATCAAGGATTACAAGAAAACTATTCTTGTCATTTCCCACGATGCAGAATTTCTAAACTCATTCACTGACGGAGTGCTCTATCTTGATATTTATACAAAGAAAGTGGATCAGTTTGCGGGAAACTACTACGATCTTTTGAAAGAGATCACGGCGCGCATCGAAAAAGAAAACCGAGCGAACGCTCAGCGTGCCAAAGAAATTCAAGAAAACAAAGACAAAGCAAACTTCTTTGCAAACAAAGGAGGTCAGATGCGACTTGTGGCAAAACGAATGAGAGAGAAAGCAGAAGAACTCGAAGAAGAGATGGTGGATGTGCGCAAAGAAGACAAAGCGATCCGTCAGTTTGTTATCCCTTCTCAACCTGATTTTGTCGGACCAATTGTCGCGATCGATTCCTACACCGTGATGAATCCAAAAACTCACAAACCAGTTGCACGAAAATGTGATATCAAACTCGCTCGTAAACAACATTTGATGCTCAAAGGTCCAAACGGTATCGGAAAGAGTACACTTTTGGAAACGCTCGCTTCCGGAAAAGCAAAAGGTGTCACTATCACCGAAGGTGTTCGTGTCGGATATTATCGACAGGATTTTTCTACTCTTGATTTTGAACACACCGTCTATGAATCTCTTCGTGAAGCAAATGAATCGACGAGTGATGAAAATCTTCGAAGTACTGCTGCGGGATTTTTGATTGGTGGAGAACTCATGAAAAAGAAAGTCGGCATGCTTTCAGAAGGTCAGAAAGGATTGGTTGCGTTTGCACGACTTGTTCTCCAAAAGCCAGGACTTTTGATTCTCGATGAGCCCACCAACCACATCAACTTCCGACATCTTCCTGTGATTGCAAAAGCGCTTGATGCATATGAGGGTGCAATGATCCTTGTGTCTCACGTTCATGAATTTGTGGAGCAGATTAGGATCGACGAGACGTTGGATTTGGAGCGGTAAAACTAAGCGTTTTCACCCGCCACAAACCCCGTCGTCCAACACAACTGAAGACTATATCCACCGCTTGGTCTATCGATATTTAAAACGTCTCCCACAATGTAGAGGTTCGGAAAGAGGCGAGACTGCATGGTTTTGAAATCTACTTCATCAAGAACCACTCCTCCTGAGGTGACAATCGCTTTGTCGGTTCCAAGCAATTCTTTCACATTCATCGGTAACAATTTTAAAAGCTGAATTAATTTGAGTCTTTGTTCGCGGGTGACGTTACTATTAGTAGTATCCGGATCGATTCCTGCAAGTTCTAATACAATGCCAGACATAGTAGAAGTGAGGAGGGTGCTGAGAGCATTCTTCAACTTCTTTTTATTTTCTTTAGCAAAAAGATCCATGAGCATTGTGTTGACCTTGTCGTGACCGTAATCAGGAAAAAGATCGAGACCAACCACTACCTCACCGTATTTCAAAAGCTCACCGATATCCTGACTCATATTGAGCACGGTGGGTCCTGAGATTCCAAAATGCGTAAAGAGTAGCTTTCCATTCTTTCTTCCTGCACTACTTTCTTGCTTTTGACCGTTCTGATACAAAGTGAGACGAATATTTTGGAAGGTTGCGCCCTGCAGTCGTTTGATCCATTCATCTTTGAGAGCGACAGGTACAAGCACCGCCTGAGGTTCGATGACTTTATGCCCGATGTCTTTGAGCCACACAAATCCATCACCCGTCGAGCCGGTTTCGGGACGGGATTTTCCACCTGTCGCAAGAACGATAGATTTCGCATGGAGAATCTTTTTTCCTTTCAATTTAACACCAGTGATTTTTCCGCTAAGATGCCCTTCAAGTCCTGTCACTTCGCTATTTGATTGCACTTCAACACCTTCTTTTTTTATATACTCCACCAACACATTCCACACAGACTGTGACTTATCCGACACAGGGAAGACACGTTTCTCATTTTCTATCTTTGTTGCCATTTCGCGACTGTTAAAAAATTCAAGAGATTCTTTGACGCTCCATTTTGAAAAAGCAGAAAAAAGGTACTTGCCATTCTCTTTGAATTTTTCGAGCAGCACACGGTTGTCGAATTCTGCATTGGTCACATTACATCGTCCACCACCGGTGATGAGAAGTTTCTTGCCGAGAGTGTCGTTTTTCTCAAGAAGCAATACCGAAAGACCCCGCTCTGCAGCGCGTCCTGCTGCCATCATGCCGGATGGTCCTCCGCCAATAACAATTACATCGTGATCAGTCATTAATTTTTATTTTATTTTTTGGAGGTAAGTCATTCGAACTTACTTCTATAATTTCTATTGGCGTCGAAGCGGCATATGATCTCCATTCCATGCTTTTATTGTTTGTAACACCGTCTCTGTTGTATGGTTCAAATTCTTTCTTATCAAAGACATACACAAATCCTTTTTTCTCTTTAACAACCTCTAAAACCTCTTTTGAAGACACACTAAAATGCTTTTCACCGTCTTCTGAAGTTCCAAAACCACTCGTATGACCAAACGATACATTCTTCCTATTTATAATCGCGCGAAATATTGCCAATTCTGCATATGGCGTTGCAGATACCGCAGGTTTTCCATCAAGAATACTTTCGGTGGGTTTGTTTAGGTCAGGGACATGTTTGCCTTGGCGAGGTGAAAGCACCTTTAAATCACCCTCGGGAGAGCCATGGAAAACATACCCCCCTTCGTTTTCAAGCTGTAGCAATCGTTCTTTTGGAGACATCGTTGCATTGTAAGCCATAGAGCGATCCTAGCACAAACCTCAAAATCCCTTTATAATATGCCCATCATGCAAAAAATCCTTCTTTCCGGAGTAAAGCCGACTGGACGTTCACATATTGGCAACTATTTCGGCGCTATGAAGCAGTGGCTCACTCTTCAGGATGAACACCAGTGTTTTCTTTTCATCGCCGACTATCACAGCCTGAACTTCATCCAAAACAGGGAAGAGATGAATCAAAATATTCTTGATCTTGCTCTCGACTATCTCGCGATAGGTCTTGATCCTGAAAAAGTAACGATCTTTAAGCAATCAGATGTTTCCGAACATACTGAACTTGCGTGGATTTTCGATACCATCACTACCATGCCGTATTTGAAACGTGCGCATGCGTTCAAAGATGCCGAAGCAAAAGAAAAAGAGATTAGTGTGGGAACTTTCAACTATCCGATGCTCATGGCGTCAGATATTTTACTCTACAGTCCTCATGTAGTGCCTGTTGGGCAAGATCAGAAACAACATGTTGAGATTACTCGAGATACTGCAGAAAAATTCAATCATATTTTTGGAAAAGAAGTATTCAACATGCCAGAACCAATGATCCTTGGGGAAGTTGCGGTGGTTCCCGGAATCGACGGACAAAAAATGTCCAAGAGCTATGGAAACACTATTCCTCTTTTTGCGACTGATGAAGAGATCAAGAAGCAGGTGATGGCAATTGTTACCGATTCAAGTTCAGAAATTCCAAAAAATGTGTATGCGATCCACGCACTCATCAAGCCGAAAGAAGAACTCGACGCGCTCTACGAAGCGAACAAGGGAAAGTACAAAGCGCTCAAGGACGCGCTCACCGAAGATCTGATCGCTTTCATCACGCCGATGCGTGAACGACGAAAAGCATTTGAAAATGACATCGAAAAGGTGAAAGAGATTCTCAAAAAGGGAGGTGAGAAAGCAAAAATTGTTGCCGCAAAGAAGATGGAGGAGGTGAGGGAGGCAATCGGTGTGAGCCTCTAGAAGTATCGGTAGCATAGCACATTTAGGCTTGGTAAGCGAATAAGGGGCTATTTCGTCTACTATTTCATGGACTCACAAAACAAATTGCCGGAGATAAGACTCGTGTACGGCTGGCATCTAGATATGGCCTTCAAAGCTCTTTTGGAAAAAATACCTGAAAATGAGAAAGTCGGGCAGGAGATAGAAGATTCGGAAGATGTTGAAAAAAAGATACCTCTTTACTTAGAAGAGTGGAAGAAAGAAGAACAAGTTATCCTTGGTGCAATGTGCGAAATTCTTGGACTCTCTTTTTATCCAAAAAATATTGAGGTGTATATATGTGGAGCTCATAAAAAAGCATTCAGCAACCCCTTGGTTATTAGTTCAAAGTGTCCAGTTCATTTTTTTGTCGATTTGCTTACACATGAATTACTCCACGTTCTCCTCATCGACAATAACAAAAAAATTGATGTGGTGCCGATTTTCAAAGAAATGTTTCCTGAGGCAATAGATCGGACATCTCGCAATCACGTACTTGTTCACGCGGTACATAAAGAGATTTATCTTACAATATTAAATTCACCTGAACGTCTAGCAAGAAATATAGAAAAACACAAAAAATGGAAGGGTTATGAAGACGCATGGAATATTGTCGAAAAGCGTGGGCATGCGAATATCATTAATGAATTCAAAACACACTACTAAAAATATGGAAAAACTTAAAAATCTCATCAAGAACGCCATAAGAATCAACAAGATCGCCTGGTCACACAGAAAAGGCATCATGATTTTTACTTTTATCTTTGCTGCGATTGCTGCAGTTATTCCGTATGCAACGTCCGGAGTCAACGCACTTCTTATCAATTATCTGACGCTCAATTTCGGAAAGGGAGTTCTCGATACGACACTTCTTCTCTTGGCATTTGCTTCAGCACTTCTCCTCTTCATTCCTGAGGTTATAAGTTCTTTTCGAGATTATCTTGATAAACGCTTGTATATCGACATGAGTCACATTTTTCAATTAATCTATTTCAAGAAGAAAGGAGAGATTGATATACAGACGTATGAAGATCCTAAATTCCAAGACACCCTGAACAAAGCGGAAGACCGTTCTATTTATCCGATGATGAATTTTCTTGATCTTCAATTTCTCACTATGGGAAGTATTTTAAGTGTGATTCTCGGATTGGGAGTTGTGCTTTTTTATGACTGGCGCATTTGTATTTTGGCAGTCATTGCCATTCTTCCTCAATTCATTACTGAACTCAAGTCAGGTAATAATGCGTGGACTATTTGGGATCTTGATGCAAAGGAACGACGTCGTTTCAACAATATTCTTGAGCATTTCAAAAAGAAAGAATGGTTCGTTGAATTGAAACTCTATCAAAACATTAAGTTGTTCTATGAAAAACTGAGAGACATCTTGATGGATTTTGGTGTAAAACAAACAAAAATTCAAAAGAACAAGCTTGCGATGGAGGTGGGAAGTGCCGTCTTTTCTGGAGCAATTATCGGAGGAATTATTTTCTGGATCATTACACAGGTGGTAAAGGGTAACACAGAGATTGGTACCATGATCTTCGTCATCACTTCCATCACTCAATTGCAAACATCTCTCATCAACTTTTTGGGAAGAATTGCTCGCCTACACGAACACAGTCTCTATATCACTGATATTTTCATAGTGCTTGATACCAAACAAATTCTTCCACGACCTTCACACCCACTTGTTCTCGACGGCACCACTCCCGAAATTGTGTTTGAAAATGTTTCCTTCGCGTACCCTCAAACTACCAACCTGACCCTCGAAAATGTTTCGCTCACTATACATCGCGGTGAAAAGTTTGCGTTAGTTGGAGAAAACGGTGCAGGGAAGACAACTTTTGTGAAGCTCTTGTGTCGCATCTACGACCCAACGAATGGTCGTATCTTGATTGACGGCGAAGATCTTCGCAATATCGACCTTGAAAGTTGGTACAAGACACTCGGTGTTCTTTTCCAAGAATATGCACCTTACAAATTTGAGGTGAAGGAAGCGATTGCTCTTGGACGTTCTGACGACGCCTTCGACATGGAACGTATTCAAAAAGCGGCAGAAGCAAGTGAGTCCGACAGCTTTATCCAAGGTTGGCCTGAAAAGTACGATC
>CALRBL010000031.1 GCA_943354075.1 Candidatus Nomurabacteria bacterium
ATCCCTCCCTTTCGGAAATCCTTTCAGGGAAAACCCTGACTTCATACCGAATATTCCGACAGAAACCGGGCCCGCGAGAGGTCCGCGGCCGGCTTCGTCTATACCAAACTTTTGGAAATAACTCTTCTTCATATTGTTCGTTTCATATTTTCAATCCTCGATTATTACTACTTTGTATTACTTTCTTCTTAGTTTCTTTTTCAATCTGTTTCCTTGCATTTCCCGCCACACTCCCGCCACGTTTGGCTATTTTTCTATGTTCAGGAAGTTGTTGTGGCTTTTCTTCTTTCGATATCTCTGTTGTGGCAGTCTCTGCAAGCATAGTAAGCACCAGCTCGAGATTTGTCATATTGTCACGAAGATTCTCTTTCTTCAGATTCTTGAAATCCTTGTACTTCCGAGTAGTCATGCCGGCCCAGGCGAAAGTGATGTCGTCAGTCAGAATGGCATATTCATTTCCCTTCTTCACCCCGCCCTTTTCCCATTCATCGGTAAGATCTTTTCGTATTTCTATACTTTTCAGGCGCTGATTGATCCAATTCTTTTCGTAGCCTTTCTTAAGGTAAGTATGAAGGGCTCGATTGATGGCACGTTCGGGGTCGATCGTTTCTTCCACGCGTTCATAGCCAACTTTTGCAAGCCAGAGCTTAAAAGGTTCTGCATTTGGAGATGGGATCGACTGGATGAGACGGAAGAGGGTTTCGGTGTCGGCGACATCAGTTTCTCGTTCCTTTCCATCTGAAGCCATCATTTTCAACCGTACGATTTTTGCGTACACTTCACTCCCTTCTTGTTTTAATCCATCCTTCAAATCTGCCCAATACCTTTTGGGAATAGAGCTGCATGATAGTATGGCAACGACATCAATTACCGAAAACCACCACTTCTCGGCTTTTTTGTCCCAAATTTTTCTGATTTGTTTCCCTTCAAATGAGGCGATTTTTTCAAGCTCTTTCATGGGTGCATTATCGCAACAGACGAGGCAAAAGCAAGGATGGGGTTTATAAGTATTTTACCTACTTTGAATTTCCTCACCCTCCCTATATTATGTCTCTATGTCCTTCACTCACCTCCACACCCACTCCCACTATTCCCTGCTCCAAGCTCTACCGAAAATTCCTGATCTCGTAAAGAAGGCCAAATCCGACGGAATGTTGGCGCTCGGCCTCACCGATGCCGGTAACATGTATGGCGCCATTGAGTTCTATCAAGAATGCATAAAGCAGGAGATCAAACCGATTCTCGGTGTGGATTTCTACGTCGCCGCCCGCACTCGTCACGACAAGGAACCGCGCATCGACAACAAACGCACGAGACTCATCATGCTCGCCAAAGATTTTGCGGGATACAAGAGTCTGATCAAATTAGTGACTCGTTCGAACATGGAAGGCTTCTATTACAAACCACGACTCGACGACGAGCTCATTGCGGCACATCACGAGGGATTGGTATGTATCATGCCGTCATTTTCTGGATCAATTCCCTTGGCGATCAAAGCCGGAAATATCGAAAAAGCACAAGAAGAAGCGGAAAAGTATAGGAAATGGTTTGGTGATGATTTCTATCTCGAAGTCACCCATCATCCCGAGATCGAAGGTCACGAGGAGAATATGAAGAAACTCGTGGAATTCGCGCGGTCGGCTAAGATGCCCATCGTGGCGGCGCACGATACGTACTATCTGACCGAGGATGACAAACGCGCCCGCGAAACTCTGGTTTCGATTCAGAACGATTACACTGAGCGCATTTCAGGTGGAGACAAAAGTGATTGGTCTTTCATCACACACGAAAAGGCATCCGAACTATTTCAACATACTCCCGATGCGATTGAGAATGTCGAAAAGATTGTCGACATGTGCAACTTGGATCTACCTCTCGGCAAATGGCTCTTCCCCAATTACATCGTGGAAAGCGGACGATCATATGACGAAGAATTGCGACACATTGTTTTCGAAGGAATCGCGAAACGAAATTTGGAAGCAACGCCAGCGCTTTTGGAACGCGTCGAATATGAACTCGGCGTCATCAAAGACAAAGGATATGCTCCGTACTTTCTTGTGGTGGGAGATCTTCTTCGTGAAGCGCACGAGCGCGAAATTCTCACGACGATCCGAGGATCGGTGGCCGGCTCGATGGTGACGTATCTTGCGATGATTACCAACGTGGATCCAATGAAATATCTTTTGCCATTCGAGCGATTCTTGAACCCGATGCGACCGTCTGCTCCCGACGTCGACATGGATTACGCCGACAACCGTCGCGACGAGATTATCGCCTATGCCCGCGACAAATACGGCCACGACAAAGTAGCGCAGATCGGAACTTTCGGAACCATGATGGCTCGTGGTGCGGTGCGTGATGTTGCTCGCGCACTTGGCTATGACTACTCGACAGGTGATCGCATCGCCAAGCTGATTCCGATGGGAGCACAAGGTGCGCCGATGACACTTAACAAAGCTCTCGAACTGACACCTGAACTCAAAAAAATGTATGACGATGAAGAAGATATAAAAGAAGTCATCGATATGGCGAAAAAAATCGAAGGATGTGCGAGACATATCTCCGTGCATGCCGCCGGTGTGGTGATTTCTCCTATTCCTCTCGATGAAATCGTACCTACGCAGATGGATCCAAAAGGTGAAGGTAAGATCATCACACAGTACGACATGCACAGTGTGGACGAGAACAGCGCAGGACTTTTGAAGTTCGACTTTCTTGGAATTCGAAATCTTTCCATTCTTGCCGATGCCGTAAAATTGGTGCGCATACAAAAAGGTATCGAGGTGGATATCGAAAATGTTCCCGTCGATGATTTGAAAACTTTCGAAATGCTCGCTCGCGGAGAAACGATGGGACTTTTCCAGCTAAACGGTGACGGTATGACCAAAGCTCTCGTCGAATTGAAGCCATCTTCTATCCACGACATCAACGTGATGGTGGCGCTATATCGCCCTGGACCGATGGATACGATCCAGCAATATATCGCACGAAAGCATGGAAAAGAAAAGATCACCTACTATCATCCAAAGATGAAAAAGTTTCTCGAGCTCACTTTCGGACTTTTGGTGTATCAAGACGATCTTCTCTACACCGCTATCGAACTCGCCGGATACGATTGGGGAACGGTGGACAAATTCCGAAAGGCGGTGGGAAAAAAGATTCCTGCTGAAATGGCAAAGCAACATGTTATTTTCGTCGACGGGTGCCAAAAATTTAGCGGTATCAGCGCGCGCGATGCGGAAAAAATCTGGGATTTGTTCGAGCCGTTTCAGGGGTATGGTTTTAACAAAAGTCACGCCGCATCCTACGGAAAAGTTGCGTACCAAACCGCATACATGAAGGCCAACTTCCCTGCGCTCTATATGGCCGCCGCACTCACCGCAGAATCCGGCGACACCGAAACAATCGGACAATATATTACGGAGTGTAAGCGCATGGGAATTCCTGTACTTCCACCCGATGTAAATGCAAGCTTCAAAGGATTCACCGTTGTGGAACAACCAAAAGCAGGACTTGATGGGCATCTTAGCCGTGAAGGACAACTTGGTGCCCGAGAGGAAGTCATTCGTTTTGGCCTCGTCACCATTAAAAACTTCGGAGAAGGAATTGCCGACTCGATCATCAAGGAACGCCAGGCTCATGGAAAATTTAAAACGCTTGAAGAATTTCTCACACGTATCAAAGATCGAAATCTCAACAAGAAATCTCTCGAATCTCTCATCAAAGCCGGTGCGATGGATGAATTCGGCGACCGCGGAGTTCTACTTCACAACCTCGACACCCTCCTCATCTACAACAAAGAAACATCCGCACTTCCCGCACATGAAGACACACTTTTTGGAGCACTTTCGAAGGAAGATTTTTCTGCGAAGCTCGTTCTTGAGACTGGCTACACCGCGGGAATGGATGACAAGCTTGCGTGGGAAAAAGAATTGCTCGGTTTATATCTCTCCGGACATCCACTTGACAAACACAAGGAAAAGTTCGAGAAGAGCGAGATGAATATCGCCAAGTTGAAGGAGATCTCGAAACCACTTTTTCTCGAAGCTCCGGTATTTCCTGAAGGTGCAAGCAAAGACAAGATTAAAAAAGAGAAGGAGCGCATCAAGAAAGAAAAAGATCGAATGCATATCGTCGCCGGCATGGTCACCGCTGCACGCGAGATCATCACCAAGACAAACACCCGCATGATGTTTCTCACTCTCACCGATCTCACCGACTCAATCGAATGTGTAGTGTTCTCTCGCACTTATGAAGCAATGAAAGAAATGTTCACCATCGACGCATGCATCGCGATAAAAGGAAAAGTGAGTGAGCGAAATGGAGAGTTGTCGTTGTTGGTGGAGAAGGCGAAGAAGTTGTGATATCAATTTAATTATATGGAACCAAATCCTATGGAAAAAGAAGAAATACTCAAACTAAAATTTGCACATTTAGCTCCAGAGATCTGGGGGGGTCTTGCCGGAGTTGAAAGACAAGGATGGCTCGATAGAAATGTTCCGAAGCCGGTTGAATCAGTACAACTACACACTCTTGCCCTCAAAAGGGTTGCACGGGAGGTAACAGCTTTAATCCCGGAATTCACTGAAGCTGAAATCGAAGATCTTTTAGACATGCTCGAGATTCACGATTGGTCTGAAGCAATCGATGGAGATGAAGTGATTTATACTGCAGATGAACTTGAGAGAAAAACAAAGAAAGAATTAAAATTTGCTCGTGAGCAAAAAACCATGGTAGAGATCTGCGCACCTCTCGGAGAAATTGGTCAACAAATTATGAATTTTTGGATGCGTTTTGAAACATCAGCTGACAAAGTTTCTTCTCTTGCTCGACAAATAGATAAGTATCAGGCTATGGAACAAGCTGCTGAATATGAAAAAACTCACAATATTCCAGGTCTTTTTAAAGAATTTTATGATTATTCTCTTAAAGATGTATCTGATCCTATTCTCTTGGAACGACTGGCGAAAATCAAAGGGGAGATTATGGACAATCTTTAAAATAAAACTCAAGAAACCGCTTGCGGGAAGGCCGGAGCGGGAGTAAAATTACGGGATGAAAAAAGATACCGAGGAACTGATCTTGAGTGAGATCATAAAAATAAATACTGAGCTCATAAAGACTAATAGTAAGTTAGGCTATATCGAGCAAGACCTCAAAGATTTCAAAGAAAATACAACCGAGCGCTTTGATGCCCTAGAAAAACGTTTCGATAAGCGATTTAATATTATCGAGGAAAAGCTCAACTGGACCATGGAACAATCAGGGGAATACATAAGCAATCACGAAACGCGAATTCAGGTACTGGAAGCCAAAGCTTGATTGTGATACAAATGGCTCGTGCTCGCCAATCTCTCCCCCATCCAAAACCACATGTCTCACGAAGAATTCGCGAAGATGTTCAGATAGAGGGGGGGTCACCAGACCGGCAAACAAAAACACGGCGGATTAATCCGCCGAGTTTTCTTTTATCTAATAGATTCTGCTAAGATGGCCCTCTGGCACCTTCGGCCCATCAATTATTCCAACACCACCGGCACCTCTACAACATCCGGAGTTCCCTCACCTGATGGATTTTCTTCAGTGAGAATAATCTTGAAATTATATCCGGAAGGAAGCTGGAGCATACTGTTGTCAAAATCAACAGTGAAGGCAAAAGCTGTTGAAGTGCTCATCCAATTGTCGACAGTGATGGGAGTGGTAGCAACTGGAAGACTCCATCCATCTTTGGTCTCATAATGAAGCGTTGCAACACCAGCCTGACCCTCAAACATGATCCAAAAACATCCTGCTTGCTCACGATCAGTATTGTCTACGCGACCGGTGACGGTGAGAGGAAAAGAGACGGTCGCATTTGCCATGGGTTTTTCGACGAGAAGACCACAATTTGAAGCAAATGATGAACCTTCTGGAATTTCGGTAGATTCTTGCGATGGGGCGAGAGCTTTGTCGTAATAAAGGTAAGCTCCTGCACCGATAACGATGATCAATAAAACGATAATAACGCCAATAATACCAGCTCGGTTATTTGTGTTTGTATTTGGTTCCATACCACAATTGTACTCCTTTCAGGGCAAAGTCAATGATGGGCATCTTAGCAGAAAAATGCTAAGATGCCCATCATGAATAATCCTGAAAATCAGGCTGCCAACCTGAATAA
>CALRBL010000032.1 GCA_943354075.1 Candidatus Nomurabacteria bacterium
GTCCAAAAAGTTTTTGTTGCCATGGGTGAACCAAAATCTTCGATGTATCTTGTACAACGTTTGCGAGATTACTTGGCAGTGAATGCATTTGCACCGAAAGAAGGAGAAAAAGTTATTTTGGAATGCTAGATGGGGCACTCTGGTCATCATTGTGAATCTCTGATAAGATTTAGTTAAGATTCTGCTAAGATGCCCATCATGATTAAGGATAAACACGGCACTAATAAAATAAAACTATGCGTTTCCGGATCTGCTGATATGGGATTTCTCCCCGCTCCAGATTATGAGAAGGCAAAAGAACTCGGAAGGGAAGTTGCACGTAACGGTGCAGTGCTTGTAACAGGTGCCACAACAGGATTTCCTCTGTGGGCTGCGATGGGTGCAAAAGAAGAACATGGTACCTCGATAGGATTTTCTCCTGCGTATTCTGAAAAGGAACATATTCAAGGATATCGTCTTCCTGTCGACTACATGGATATCATTGTCTACACGGGATTCGGTTACACTGGGCGGGATCTTCTTCTCACTCGTTCTTCAGATGCCGTTATTATCGGCCCAGGACGCATCGGCACCATCCATGAATTCACTGTTGCATACGAAGATGGTAAGCCTATTGGAATCCTCCAAGGGGATTGGGAAACCGACGAAATTATCAAGCTGATTATCGATAAGAGTCACAAGGTCAATGACAAGATTATTTTTCACACTGATCCTAAAGAATTGGTTAAAAAAGTGATAGAAATGGTGCGCATTGATAAGACAGATCAAAGGAAGCTTTACTTGTAATTTCTCTTCTAGAATTAGGGGTTTTTGATATAAGGTAACAAGTTTTACTTCGCTGCGGCAACGATAGCTGCGAACGCTTCGGGAGCATCTGCTGCGATCTGTGACATTACTTTTCGGTCGAGTGCGATGTTTGCTTTCTTGAGAGCTCCGATGAACTTGCTGTATGAAATGCCATGAGGGCGAAGTGCGGCATTGAGACGTACAGTCCAAAGAGAACGCATGTCGTTTTTCTTGTCGCGTCGGTGTGCAAAAGCGTGGGCTCCAGCATGAGCGATGGCTTCGTAGGCCATTCGCTTTTTAGTTGATCGTCCAAAACGATACCCCTTAACCTGTTTGAGGGTATTTCGTCGTGCTTTCAGTGCTG
Source organism: Candidatus Nomurabacteria bacterium (assembly GCA_943354075.1). GTDB lineage: Bacteria > Patescibacteriota > Minisyncoccia > Phycocordibacterales > CALRBL01 > CALRBL01. Next base: position 1,151 of record CALRBL010000032.1, read on the forward strand.
ATTTTCCTTTTTTTACGCGTGTCATGGCAGTTTATTATGTGGGATTATATTAAATTATTTGGAGACGTTGATGAGGTAACGAGACTTGTACTTGTTGCTCATGGTAAAAGACGTTGTTCGTGCCTTTGCCTGAAGCGCTCGTCCGGACTGCTTGGCGTTGAAGTGGTTCTGTCCAGGCTTTCGGGCAGTCACTTTTCCGTTCTTGCTGACTTTGAGGCGTTTTGCGTATGATTTGTTTGTTTTCATATAAATATTTCTGCTAAGATGCCCATCAAGCGTTTTCGATCACTACTGTCATACCTTTGGGGCTTTTCTTAGGCTCATCCGACTTGATTTCGGTTGGGATGAGTTTTAGGATCCTTTCGAGGCGTTCTTTGAGGAAATTCTGGTCGAGGTACTTGGCTCGGCCAGGAAGGAAGAGGTCAATCTTGATCTTGTGACCTTCTTTAAGCCATTCCGCAGCTTTCTTTGCTTTAAGGGCAAGATCGTGTTCTCCTGTGCCTATTTTCACCTGTAAAGTCTTCACTTCGGTGATCAAAACACGTGCCTTTGACGACTTCTGCTTCTTGTTTTCGTCGTACTGAAACTTACCATAATCCATTATTTTTGCAACCGGCGGAGTGGCTTTTGGCGAGATCTCGATAAGATCCAACCCCGCGTTATGGGCCTTTTGTAGGGCCTCCTGCAAGCTGATCACCCCAACGTTTTCTCCCTCGGCACCTATCACCCGTAATTGTGGTGCAGTGATTTGGTGATTGATACGAGTATGGGGAATGGCCATGGGTGCAGATTACTATATCATACTATTCTCCCATAGTCATTAACCGCTAGTATCTTCCATGGATTGCGGCCAATAAGCTTTCTCCAAGGGTTGTATTCACACATAGTGACGGCAGTATTTTGGACGGTAGTGTGGAAATCGAGAACGGTGAAAGCTTGTGAATTTAGTTTCTCCCCTTCTTCTATATATGAGAAAACCATCTTCAGAAAGATACGATGTGAGACACAGAGAATGCGATTTTCGTGTCTTTTGGCGAGCATATCGAGAAATGCTTTAGCGCGGTTCTTGAGGTCTTCAAAATTTTCTTCGTCAGAATACCGGAGTGCTCCCTCATGAAAACTTCGATCGATAATGTCCATAATCTTTTTCACTTCTTCGGAGTCTGCATCTTTCCCTACGATCTCGGAAGGATTTTTTCGTTCTTGAAGAAGTGGTGTGTACTCGATAGGACGATTCATCGATTCGTTAATGATTGCTGCAGTTTCTTTTGTACGATCGTAAGGACTGACGAGAAGTATGTCGATCGAAGAATTTTTAAAACGTTCTCCCACAAAATGTGCTTGCTCCTTGCCTTTGTCACTCAGTCCTCCTGTCGATCCTTGTCGTACATTTGCCGCATTGTTGGCGCTTTGTCCATGTCGTACAAAGTAGATGATTTTTTTTCCGGGGAATAGCATGTATGAATTATATCAGTTATAAAAGTTTTCGTATTGGCCATGTAAGGTACATCAGAACTTTTTCTTTGAATGGTCGTTCTCGCCACTTTGCACGAGTAAACGGTTCGAGTCCTTTGATATCATTTTGAAATTGATTCTTCATCTCCGCGATGCACTCGGGATCTCTGATGATGAGCCCTCCTTCAAAGTTGTAACGTAAACTAACGTTGTCGAGATTCATGCTTCCCACTGTACAGGCAGTGTCGTCGAAAGTACCTGTCTTCGAATGGATCATGCTTTTTTCATACATATATATACGAGCCCCTTTCTTTATAAGTTTTTCTTTGTAGAAATCTCCAGCATGGTCGACTATGGGATGATTGCAGCTTTTTGGAATAAGAAGGTGTACCGCGACACCACGCTTGGCAGCTTTGTAGAGTGCGCGAAAGAAAATATAGTCAGGTACAAAATAAGGAGTTGTTAAGAAAATGTTGTTCTTTGATTTGTTGATGAGATCAAGCACTGCGTGGTAGTAATAATATTTTCCAGGAAGGGGAGCGTTTGTGAGGTAGAGCCAGTTTTTCGAAGTGGGCTTTGTTCGTTTGTCGAATTGTTGATTTTCGGAAAGGTCCCACATACGTAGGTATGTCTGTTGTATGTCTTCAAGAGCTTCTTTTTCATCGATACGTATCATGGTTTCTCGCCATCCTTCCATGTCTTTTGAAAAACAGATACCTCCCGTGTAAGAAACTTTTTGGTCGATAATGATCGAACGGCGGTGATTGCGGAAATACCACAACTTGAGCGTGCGTGGATACCACGGAATGAAATGATTAAAGAATGAAAGTTGTATGCCGTCCGCGCGAAGTTCTGCCTTCAATGTTGAGGCAAGATAGAAGAGATAACTGCCGGCTGCATCTACAAGAAGTCGCACTTTTACACCCGCGCGGCTTCGTTCACGTAATGTATTTAAAAAATAGAGACCGACGTCATCGATGTCTACGATAAACAACTCACAATCGATCGAATGTTCTGCTTTTTTTATATCTTCTATTATTGCCATCCACCCCGCTTCGGAGGTGAGAGTGAAGGAGTAAGGCATGGGAATATACTACCATGTCTGGCATTGTAAGTTCTCTTCCAATGCCAGACATGGTAGTATGGCCACGTTCGTTGAAAGATGAATATATATGGGGATGAAAGGCATCGACAAGAGGCCACTTCCTGTTTTGCGGCATAGAGCTCCGGGAACTCTTTAAAAGTCCGGAACCTGAAATGCAAACACTGCACTTTCAAAGGCAAAGGCCGTTGTATCTCCATTTTTTGGAGCCAACGACTTCGCCTTCGCTTACGTCCGAGCCTAACCTAGTTAGTCTCCGATCGAGCGACGTCCTCCTTTCCAGTTCTCTCGGAAAGAGCAGGGTGATATAAAGATGGGAACGCTCTACTGGCCCGCTTCTGCCAGTAGCTAAGACACGAAGCTAAGCTCCACATCATTTTGGTCATTCCAAGGTGCGGCTGCCGAAAAAACAAATGATCTACATGCCGTAGACTGAGCCGGAAATCCTACTTGCACGACGGTTCGAATCCGTCCATCTCCACAAAAGTTGACATAGTATCTATAATATGGTAACCTAATTTCAAACCTAGACACTTCCGTCCAGGCGAAACCTCACATAAATATACGGATTCCTATGTATTACATCGACCCCAACTCCCACATCACCTGGGCTCAAACGCTTGTGTGGTGCATCACCATCCTACCACTCTACACGCTCTTCATGATCTGGATCGCGCTGACAGTCGAGTCCTTCATGCGCTTCTGCATGAACACTCACAACATTCGCGAGACCGATCGGCTCACGTGGAAGAACGGTATCATGTGCGCGACGGTAATTCCGTTCGAAATCATGGTGCTCCAGACAGTGAGCTTCGCACTCACCACCATCACGCTCATGGAGTGCATGGATCGTATCCTGTTCCAGCGAGACAAGTAAAGTGCTCGCATCAGTCCTCACAAGGGAAGTCCTCACCAGGACCTACACTTGTGGGGGCTTTTTTATACTTACTATCGACATGTCAAACGATACATGCTACTATTGCTAGTAACAAAAAGCTCATTACTATTTGTTGTTTATTAAATTAGTTTAACTTAAAAAATCATGACTGGAGTAATCGCACGAAAGATGGAGAAAGGTTTCGGATTTATCACACCCGCAGAAGGAGGAAAGGATATTTTCTTTCACTCTAACTCACTCGTAGGAGTATCGTTTGACGAACTTCGCGAAGGTGAAACTGTTTCTTTCGAGACAGAAGATACCGAAAAGGGAAAGAACGCCGTGAACGTATCACGAGCATAAATCCTAACGGATCTATCAAAGAAAAAGCCCGCACTTGTGCGGGCTTTTTCTTTGATAGGTTCTCTCCTATAGCTTTCTTTTCAAATCTCTCTCGGTATCTTTCTTTTTTATGCTCTGCCTCTTGTCACTTTTCTTTTTTCCTTTTCCGAATGCAAATTCTATTTTTATTTTTGATCCTGATGCGAAGAAGGAGAGGGGAATGATGGGAGTTTTCTTTTGTTCTGCGAGTGCAATCTCAGCAATCTCTTTTTTTCGAAGAAGTAATACTCGATTACGTCGTTCATTGAAGTCTGCTGGTGCATTTGCCTTCTGATATGCGGGAATGTGTGAACCAATAAGAAATGCTTCACCTCCACGGACGATGACATAGCTGCCTTCAAGCGACCCCTGACCACTTCGGAGAGATTTCACTTCATACCCAAAAAGCTCGATGCCCGCAGTCATCTTTTCTCCTAGTTCGTAGTTGTATGAAGCTTTTTTATTGGTAACGAGTGCCATGCTGAAATGGTAGCACAAATAGTGTATTATGGCGGAATGTCACGATCAAAGAAAAATCAAAAGAAGCAACAGAACTCTAGTCGTAGTGGTCCGAATCTCTTTGGAGGCATCCTTATTTTCGTAGTCCTCATCGCCGCCTATGCGGTTCTTTCGGGCGATCCTGCTCCCGATAAAACTATCAGTCTTTCGCAGCTTGCCTCTGACATTTCCGTGGGTACGGTGAAAGAGATTAAAGTAGAAGGAAATAATCTCACTATTACGTATGCTGATGGCACAGAAAAAGATGCAAAAAAAGAATTTGAAAGTTCACTTTCTGAAAGTCTCGACAATTATGGTGTTTCAAACGAGCAACTCTCCAAAGTAGATATTGAAGTAGACGAAGAGGGAGGTACACTTTATTGGGTGTACAATCTTGCACCGTTCCTCTTGCCGCTCTTCCTTATTGGCTTCTTTATTTGGTTTCTCACACGCCAAGTCAAAGGGGCAGGAATGCAATCTCTTTCTTTTGGACAATCAAAAGCGCGCATGACTTCTCCTGACGATGCAAAGCAGCGCGTTACTTTCAAAGATGTTGCAGGTGCTAAAGAAGCTAAACAAGAACTTTCAGAAATTGTGGATTTTCTCAAG
>CALRBL010000033.1 GCA_943354075.1 Candidatus Nomurabacteria bacterium
ACGTAGTACCGAAGCTGAGGGCTTTCAGTGTGTTCGCACATTGGGAGCGGTAGGAGAGTGTTCCATTCGCGATGAAGGCAAAGGGGTGACCCATGCTGGAGCGCTTGGAAGTAAGAATGTTGGCACAAGTAACCACAATGCGGGTGAAACCCCCGCACGTCGAAAGATCCAGGTTTCCTTCGCTATGACAATCAGCGAAGGGTTAGTCGGGCCTAAGGGGATGGCGAAAGCCGCACCCGATGGACACATGGTTAATATTCCATGACCGATATATATAGTGATGTGAGGACGGAGGGTAGTATGTAATGCGTATCATTGGATTTACGTCCGTGTTGTGAGAGTGATTTCCAGGCAAATCCGGAAGTCTTCCTTTAAAGGTAACTCAAGCAAAGCGGCGATGTAACTCGAAAGGGTTATAAAGATTACAAAGCACGCTTCCAAGAAAATTCGCTAAACTTATATATATGTCGACCGTACCGCAAACCGACACAGGTGATCAGGGCGAGTAGCCCAAGACGAACGAGTGAGAAGTCCCCAAGGAACTCGGCAAAAAAGCAGCCGTAACTTCGGAATAAGGCTTGCCCCTTTTCAGCAATGATAGGGGGCCGCAGCTAAAGTATCTCTGGCAACTGTTTACCAAAAACACAGCTCCCTGCGAACTCGTAAGAGGATGTATAGGGGGTGACACCTGACCAATGCCCGAAGGTCAAACGATGGCGGTGCGATTATATCAAGCTGACCGTTGTAAGCCCGGGTGAATGTCGGCCGTAACTATAACGGTCCTAAGGTTCCGAAACTTTCGCAAGAAGGTTTCGGAAGGACTGGGACTGTTATAAGATAATTTTTGGAAAACGAATAAGTTAAATCATTACAACAAAAGCTACCTAACGGATAGTAATATCCGCTTAGTCCAACGAATGCGGTTAATAAGAGACCAACGCCGCACGCCCTACTTGCAAAAGGGGCGAAGATAGAGTCCATCTGTCAGGAATAGATGAGCGAAATTCCTTGTCTGGTAATTGAATTGCCAGTGCGGAGAGTGATCTCCGTACCAAAATTGGCTAATAACGGTGAAGTCCTCGCTGGAGCTCTCTTTCAAGGAGAGAGCGATGAAAGCAAGATGATACCGTGGGAAGTCGTCAGCGCAAGCTGATTGACCCCGTAACGACTGAATTCGCCACACTTGTGGTGATGAAGATAGTTGCTCGGTGTTTGCTAAGTAATATACTTAACGAATGATCGAGAGCTATAATACGCCAACGCTGAAAAGAGAACTTGGAAATTATATTTCCGGATATGTCGATGGAGAAGGATGCTTCAGTGTATCCTTTTCGATTCGACCTAAGCTTAAAATAGGATGGGAAGTGAAGCCAAGCTTCGCAGTCGCTCAAAATTTTGATCGACGTGAAGTTTTGGATCTGATGATTGAATATTTCGGATGCGGCCATATTCGCAAGAATACAGCCGACAAAACGCTGAAATATGAGATCAGAAGTCTAGATGAGTTGCTTGAAAAAGTAATTCCACATTTCCATTCTTTTCCTCTCTTGTCTTCCAAACAAAAGGATTTTCTCCTTTTTAAGGAAGTATGCAAGAGAATGAAAGAGCTTAAGCATCTGGAAGCACAAGGTTTCCAAGAAATTGTTGAGATAGCACATAAGATGAATACGTCCGGTAAACGGAAATATTCACAAACCATGCTTCTCGCATCTTTTCAGATGAAGATATAGTCTACGCCTCCCCGAAAGCGGAGGGAATAACGTGAAGTTCAGACGCGCACGAATGGTGTAATGACTGGAGAACTGTCTCGGGGACCTGCTCGGTGAAAATACAGTAGCGGTGAAGATGCCGCTTACCTGCAGTTAGACGAAAAGACCCCAGAAGCTTTACTGCAACTTGGTATTGAATATACATTTCTGCTGCGTAGAATAGTGGTGAGACTTTGAAGGATAGATTTCGGTTTGTCTGGAGTCAACAGTGAAATAGCCATCTGTATTTGTGTATATTCTAACCTCATCGGCAAAAACGATGAGAGACAGTATCTGGCGGGCAGTTTTAGTGGGGCGCTATCCTCCCAAAAAGTAACGGAGGAGTTTAAAGGTCAGCTAGGCGCGAATGGAAACCGTGCCGATAGTGTAATGGCATAAGCTGGCTTAACTGTGAGACGTATTTGTCAAACAGACGCGAAAGCGGAACATAGTGAACCGACTCTTTGCATTAGATGCAGGAGAAGATTATCAGACAAAAGCTACTCTGGGGATAACAGGCTGGTTGTATCTAAGAGTCCAAATCGACGATACAGTTCGGCACCTTAACACATCGGGGTGCCTAGGAGAGTAATTTCCTACAAAAAATCTTGGCTTATAACGGTGAACTCCATATAATAAGTTTTATATGGACAATACCGTGGGAAGTTTAACCAAATTGCAAAGATCAGTGATCATCGGAACCCTTTTAGGAGATGGATATTTGAGAATTGTTCCGGGAAGAGCACATGCTTTTCTTGAAATAAATCATTCCATCAATCAAAAGGAATACGTTGACTGGAAATATAAAATGTTGAAATCAGTATGTAAATCAGGACCAATCCAAAGAAAAGGGAATGGGAAAAGAATTGCATACAGATTTACGACAAGACAAAGTGAAGAATTAACTTCGCTTCATCACACTTTTTATCAAAATGGTAAAAAGGTAATTCCAGAAATATTGGAAATTGATCCAATTTCACTCGCAGTGTGGTTCATGGATGATGGAAGTAGATGCAGAGAAAGTGATGTTTATTTGAATACTCAACAATTTGATGTTGAGGATCAGAAAAAGCTCATTTTATTTCTGCAAAAATGGGGAATCGAGAGTGCGTTGAATAAAGATAAAATCTATTGGAGAATTCGAATCAAGAAATCTTCAATAAATATCTTTTTCAATATAATTTCTCCCCATGTCATTCCATCCATGAATTACAAAATTGGTTATAACCCTGTAGAGACTTGTATTGAAGAGCAATTTCTTCATGCAGAGCTGCTTCCATGAGAAGCGGTTAACACGCCAACTCCTTTCTGATCAGAAAGGATGAAGATATAGTCCGATCCTCCTAGTAATAGGAGCAAAATACGACAGCGATGTCGGCTCAACTTATCCTGGGGGTGGAGAAGCTCCCAAGGGTATGGCTGTTCGCCATTTAAAAAGTTACGCGAGCTGGGTTCAGACCGTAGAGTGTACAATGTCTGGCATTGTAACCTTTACACTCTGAATCCTTAGAGGAAAAATGAGAAATTTAATGTTATGTCTTTTCGACAAATGATCATAAGGATATGATCGATAGATGTTAGGAAACAACCATATAACGGCGGTCTCGTATAGCAATATATGAGAAAGTAGTTGACTAATATCGGTGGAAGCCGAATTCATGCAAATGAATGGCCAATACCGAGGGAAGCATAAACCGTGCACCCGTAGAGACTGAACGTCAACCACCCGCACGGGGTGATATTACAGTCCGAACCTTCGAGTAATCGGAGTAACACAAGCGTGAGACAGGTTGGTCTCCTATCTACTGCAGGCGTTGATTTTTGAGAAGATTTGTTCCTAGTACGAGAGGACCGGAATGAACTGACCTCTGGTGTGTCTGCTGTCCTGCCAAGGGCATCGCAGAGTAGCTAAGTCGGGAATGGATAAACGCTGAAAGCATCTAAGCGTGAAGCCAGCTTCAAGATAAGAAATCACAGACCCGTAAGAGATGATTACGTTGATAGGCACTAGGTGGAAGTCCAGTAATGGATTAAGCCAAGGTGTACTAATGCGTCGAAACTCCTATTAGGAAATTTGAAAGTCACAATTATTTATGTTTACATATCTTTACCGATAGGTTAGTTAAGTAGGTTAGTTAAGAAAAAGGCCCAATTTGAAATTTTAGTTCTGGTGATTCATCGCGGAGGCCACACCTGTTCTCATTCCGAACACAGCAGTTAAGCTCCGTTGAGGCGATGATACTCTTTTGGAGGGGAAAGTAGCTTGTCGCCAGAACTAAGTTTTCAAATCTCTATTTTAAAAGCCGCTAAAAAGTGGCTATTTTGCTATAATCAATTTATGAAATTAGTAACCTTAATTACACTCCTCGCTTTTATTATTTTTCGAAATAGCTTTACTTTATTGCAAGGGAAGAGAAAAAGAAGCTTTGTTTCGATGTTTATATATTGGGGTAGAAAACTGATTGAAATCTTTGTTTCTTTTCTTATTCCGATACTGCTTTTATTAGAAATAGTAAAAACACAAACTTCTTCATTTTTTTATTTCTTGGGATTATTGCTTTCAATGTGCGGTCTGACCTTAATGGCCTGGACCCGCTTTTACAGGAATAAAGATTGGGGATTCATGGGGGATGATTCGGGAGAAGTATTGTTTACGGGGGGGCCGTATCGATTCACTCGACATCCATACTACGTCGGATCTATTTTGGTAGGTATTGGAGTATATCTACAATTAAATGTATGGATGGTTTTTCTGATGCTTCCTGTTATTTTCTTTATTCACTACGTAATGAAGAAAGAGGATATATTTCTTGAGGAAAAGTTCGGTGAAACTTATTTGAGGTACAGAAGGGGAAAGTAGCTCATTCAGTAGAATCTACTCCAAGAGCAAATCAGGAGATTCGCCTACTGGGTTGGGTGCTTTTTGTGATACAATTTTTGTATGAAAAAGCACATCGCCTTCTTCGCTCCACTCATCGCTTTCATCTTCGCTGTTGAAGGTATTATCTTCCTCCTTTCCGTCCCACAGAGTTACGAAGCAGGTTTTCGTGGTTGGGCACTTTTCTCGCTTTTTGTTGCTGCGGTACACTTCTTTATTGCTTTTGGTCTTGTACACAAAAGAAAGTGGGCACCGCATCTGGGTATCTTCTTTCAGCTTTACATCATTCTCAATTTCATCATCAGTAATTTCCAATCGCTCTTCACTCCGACACTTCTTCCTTCGGCGCTTACGGTTCTTTCGGTGTCAGCTTTTCTTACCGGTAGTCTTTTTATATTAAGAAATGAGTTTACCGATTAAATCATAACTATGGCTCTCGATCTTACATGGGCAAAGCAGCGACAGGCGATCCTCATTGGAAGCATTGCACTTCTGGTAATTGTTATCATCAGTGTCTCGGGATATGTATTGTTCAACACTCCTAATTCCTGCTCTGACAACAAACAAAATCAAGATGAGACGGGAGTTGATTGTGGAGGAAAATGTACTCGTATTTGCGAAGATCAGTCGAAACCTTTGATTCTCGAATGGTCGCGGTTGTTCAAGATCCGTGAAGGAGTCTATTCTACCGTTGCGCGCGTTTCAAATCCCTCGAACGATTCAATCGCACGCGATGTTCCTTACACTTTTTCATTGAAAGATGGTCAGGGAAAAGTAGTGGCAACACGATCGGGAACAATCTTTGTTCCTACTCGTTCAACTTTTGTTGTATTCGAAGGAGCAATTTCTGCGCTCGGAAATCCCGAAACAGTGTCTTTTCAATTTGATAAAGAGCCGGAATGGATTCGTTCTGACTATGTGCAGCCGACACTCGTTATTCTCGACAAACAACTTACTGATCTCGACACCTCACCTCGATTGGTTGCGAATGTGAGCAATCCAAATATTATTGATGCAAAAGATGTCACTCTCACTTCACTTATTTACGACGACCAAGGTAATGTGGTGCAAGCCTCGGAAACATTTATTGAAAAGATTGCAGCTGGTGCGACCGCAAAAGCCACCTTCACATGGCCACAACCTATTTCTCTTAAATCACGTGTCTGTGAAATCCCTGTTGATGTGGCACTTGTGATTGATCGATCGGGAAGTATGGAATATTTAGGCACCACCCCTCCTCAACCTCTTACTGATACTAAAGCAGCAGCAGCCTCGTTTGTGAGTGAGCTTTCAAAATTTGACCAAGCCTCAATCATTTCTTTTGCAAATGAAGCAAGTGATCCGATGGATTCTTTCCTTACCCCGAGTTTGTCTTCAGTCACAGCAGCTATTGATCGCATTGCTAT
>CALRBL010000034.1 GCA_943354075.1 Candidatus Nomurabacteria bacterium
GATTGGTTCCAGCTTGGCTGTCGAGTACAGTGAAGTAAAGAAGTACGAATCCTCCGATAAAAGGGATAAAGCCAATGAATATCCACCATCCGCTTTTTCCTGTGTCATGAAGTCTTCGTATTGTCACGGCAAGACTAGGGATAAGTACAGCGAGTGTATATAGTGCGTACACGATCATAAGTACACTAGCCATATTTTCACCGCCCAGTATCATCAACAGGAATAATGCAAGCATGATAAGCATGTTGATGAGTGTAAACATCCAATATTCCTTTCGGCGTGCTCGGCCACTGAAGACTGCGTAATCCTTGAGAACCTTTGTGTAGTATTCCATTCTTGATAATTAATTGATAACAAATATATTATACCTCTTTTCTGATATACTTTCTGTATGGAACAATTCAGTACTCCCGAAGAGGAGATAGCACATCTTAAAGAGCAGATACTCCATCGAGAGCGAGAGCTTGCGCACATGGGAGAGACTCCTGATCGTGATGTTGCAGCGGCGCATGTTATCGAAGAGCATCGCTCTAAGCCACTCCACGAAGCACTTGCTAAAGGACATCGAATGCTCGAGCCTCATATCAATACGTTTGCTCTCGAACTTGCCCCCGAAGATCATGATGATCAGATCGAGGCACTGATCGCACTTCTTGAAGAGAAGGGGGTTTTGAACACCTTGACAGTTGTCGAAGCGATGAAGAATGCACACCTTGAAGATGATTTCCACCGCTATCTTGCAGAATATCTCAAGCGTGGACTTCCTATTAAAGATTGGAATGAAAAAACAACTGTTTCTCGAGCGCTTCGTCATACTGTCTTTGAAGTTTCTTTACCTGAAGCGCAAAAAGATGAACGCGAGCGAAATTTGAAAGAACTTATTTCTGGTATGGAGCAATTCTATTCCGGTATGCTTTCGGTTGTTGACGCGACCGACAAAGAAAACTATTTTGCGATCGAACTCGCACTTTCTGAAGGAAGTGAGGAGTTTATATTCTATGTATCAGTACCTGATTCGAAACGCAGTCTTTTCGAAAAGCAGATGCTTTCAATTTTTCCGTTTGCCAAACTCATTGAGAAGAAAGACGACTACAATATTTTTAATCCCCAAGGTGTACATGTCGCATCTGTTGCAACACAATCAAAGAATCCTATTTTCCCGATCAAGACGTACGAAAAATTCGATCACGACCCACTAAATGTTCTCATTAATGCATTTTCTAAACTTAAAAAAGATGGAGAGGGAGCATCATTCCAACTCATACTCCAGCCAAAAGGGGACTATTATGTGAAGCGGTACAATGAGGCTTTGAAACAAATTGTTAAGGGAACGCCACTCAAGAAGGCGATTGATATCCGTCATACTTTCATGGGTGAATTCAGTAAGGGTTTTGCAGAATTTGCGACAGACGCTGCGAAGGATCTCTTTTCTCCTGACAAAAAGAAGGATGACAAAGAAAAAGACAAACCTAAAGTTATTGACGAGACAGCAGTAGAAAATATCAAACACAAAATTTCTTCGCCGATTTTGAATGCAAATATGCGCATTGTGGTTTCGGCGGAAGACAAGACTCGAGCGGAAGGAGTGATTAACGAAATTGAATCTTCTTTCAATCAATTCGAGAATACTTTGGGTAACAGTATCAAATGGAAACGCATTGCAGAAAAGAAGATGCCTTTCTTTGTGCGCGATTTTTCTTTCCGTATTTTTGAATCGGGTGAACAACTTCCTCTTTCAATTTCCGAGCTCACCACACTCTTACACTTCCCAGGATCATCTATTTTTGAGACGGGGCAGTTGAAGCAGGCAAAAGCAGGAACCGCGAGCGCGCCACTCGATATTCCATTTTCTGGTATGTATCTTGGGGTCAATCGCCATCGAAATCACGAAGTGCCTGTTTTCATGTCTTCCGAAGATCGTTTGAGACACTTCTATTGCATCGGACAAACAGGAACAGGAAAGACCACGCTTCTTCGCGATATGATCATTCAGGATATCGAAAATGGTGAAGGATGTTGTTTCATTGATCCTCACGGATCGGATGTGCAGGATATTCTCGCGCGTGTTCCAAAACATCGATATGAAGATGTGGTGTATTTTGATCCATCAAACATTGATAGGCCGATGGGTATGAACATGCTCGAATACGATCCCCGCTATCCTGAGCAAAAGATTTTTGTAGTGAACGAACTTTTCTCTATCTTTGAAAAACTTTTCGATATGAAGATCGCAGGGGGTCCGATGTTTGAACAGTATTTCCGTAATGCGACCATGCTTGTTTTGGAAGATCCAGAAAGTGGTAATACCTTGATCGATGTTTCGCGTGTGCTTGCAAACAAAGCTTTCCGCGATCTAAAAATTTCTCGTTGTAAGAATCCCATCGTTACCCAGTTTTGGACCGAAGTAGCGGGGAAGGCGGGAGGTGAAGCATCTCTTGCAAACATTGTGCCGTATATCACCAGCAAATTCGATGTATTTCTTGCAAACGATATTATGCGTCCGATCATCGCTCAAGAAAAATCTTCATTTAATTTCCGCGATATCATGGACAAGAAAAAGATTCTCCTCGTGAATCTTTCGAAGGGAAGATTGGGAGATATCAATGCAAACCTCATCGGTCTCATTCTCGTTGGAAAGATTTTGATGGCAGCATTGTCTCGTGTGGATACCATGTCTGGCATGGGAGGTGACAATGCCAGACATGGTATGCCTCCGTTTTATCTTTATATCGATGAGTTTCAGAACATCACTACTAATTCCATCTCAACAATTCTTTCGGAGGCGCGCAAATACAAACTGTCTCTCCATATCGCACATCAATTTATAGGGCAACTCAAAGACGATATTAAAGATGCAGTCTTTGGAAACGTTGGTTCCATCGTATCGTATCGTGTGGGTGCCGAAGATGCAGAATATCTCGAGAAACAATTTGGTCCAACATTCACCGCAAACGATCTCATGAATATCGACAACCTCAATTGCTACGCAAAACTTTTGATTGGTGGAAAACCCGCACGACCCTTCAACATCGAAGTACCGTTCCCACCAGATATCGACAAATCACATCTTGAACAATTAAAACAACTTTCCGCACTTAAGTATGGTCGTGACCGATTAGAAATTGAGGAAGAAATTGCAAAAAAGTATCGCAAGGAAGAGGTGAAGCCAATCATTCCGGTTTCTGATAAGATGGCGGCATGACACATCCAAAATACGAAAAGACATTGGTGGTTTTGAAGCCCGACGCAGTACAGAGGTCACTTATTGGCGAGATTATAAAACGATTCGAACGAGTAGGACTCAAGCTTGTGGGTATCAAAATGTTTGTGCCCGATTCAGTTTTTATTGAGAAGCACTATACTTTTGATCCTGAATGGAAAAGAAAAGCTGGAGAAAAACGTATCAAAGATTTTTTAGAAAAAGGTAAGGAGCTTTCTAGTAACGATCCTATCGAAGTCGGGGATCAAATTCTCACCAGTCTCAAGGGATATCTTGCAAGTGGCCCTGTGGTTGCCATGATATGGCAAGGTGCGCATGCAGTAGAAGTGGTGCGTAAACTTGTCGGTTCAACAGAACCTCGTTCTTCGGATGTGGGAACTATACGTGGTGACTATGTTATAGATTCCTATGTTATGTCGGCAGATGATAACCGAGCCATTCGCAATCTTGTCCACGCATCGGGAAATCTTGAAGAAGCAATACAGGAGATCCCCCATTGGTTTTCTAAAGAAGAAATTATCGACTATCGACTGGCACAAGAGGCGATTATTTACGAATAAAGAAAAGATAAAGGAATATAAATTTTTCGATTGACTTTAGACCATGATTTAGTACTGTGTATGTATTATCGCCGTTAGGCGCGACTCCTGAAAGGGAGGTTAAATAAAAGAAAAAGTTAGGAAATTAATTTCCTAACTTTTTCTTTTATTTCCATAACCTCATTTGGAGCTATTTTTATCTTTCTGCGAAGAAGTCTACGGATATCCATGAGTCGAAGTTGGGAAAGATTAAGGTATCCTGACGAAATGTCGCGTAATTGATGGTAATAAGTATTAGATTTACTTGTATTGGTGAGTGGTAATGCCCAGAATGTGTACCGATTAAACTTTTTCAATATAAAAACAGGTCTTAGAAAGTTATTTTCTTTTCCATTGGCTTCAAATCCAACATTTATTCCTATGTGACAGTGCCATATTTCTCCTTCAGTAAATAGAGGTGGCACAGTACCACTATTGATTTCTTGTTTCTTTATATTCCACCCATCAAAATCCTTTTGCATACTTAAAACCTAACAAATCAAGCTCAATTTTTCCTCAAGAAAATCTCAATAAACCATCAAAAAAGTAGAGCACAAAATATTCTTCTGTGAAGATTGCAAACCTTTTTGACGGAGTATAATCGGATGTAGGGTTACTTGAATTATTAACTTAGATTAAATATATATTCAGGGATCCTCCGTGCGTGAGGGCTTAGGCCTTCAAGCCAAGGAACCCACTTAGTCTCTGACTAAGGTTAATATATACAAGTAATCCTAAAAAGATCCGCACATGCAGTGCGGATTTTTTTGATGGGGCTCTCTAGTATCTGCGACATCTTAGCAGAATATTCACTTAAATCTTAATTTTTATGATATAATTTCTGCTAAGATGCCCATCAAAAATCTTTCACTCACTTTTTGCGGAGGCGCGGGATCAGTAACCGGTGCAAACTTTCTTCTTGAGAGTGAAGGACCCACCCCCACTCGTATTCTCATTGATTGTGGAATGGAACAGGGGACTACCGTTGCAGACGAATTCAATCACCGCGCCTTTCCTTACAAGCCATCCGAGATTGATATTCTTCTCATCACTCATGCACATATCGATCATGTTGGACGTATTCCCAAACTCGTCCGTGATGGGTTCAAAGGTATTATTTATTCTACGCCTGAAACACGTGAACTTGCGATCTTGATGCTTGAAGATGCCCTCAAATTGACCACTCAAGCTGCCGTACGAGAGAATCGTCCTGCACTTTATAATTCCGACGATGTAAAACGCTCGTTCAATATTTGGAAAACAATTCCGTATCACACTAAGACACGCATCGCTCCTGAATTCGAGGTATTTCTTAAAGACGCAGGGCACGTACTTGGTTCGACAATGTACGAAATACTTTATAACGGAAAGAAAATTGTTTTCACGGGGGATCTTGGAAATTCCCCCACACCACTTCTCAAAGATACCGAAGATATTACCGATGCAGATTATCTCATTATGGAAAGTGTGTATGGTGATCGCAATCATGAATCAAAGTCAGATCGTCGTGGAAAATTGGAAGATGTGATCGAAGACACCATTCTCAAAAAAGGAGTACTCATGATCCCGTCGTTTTCACTCGAAAAAACTCAGGTTATTTTGTATGAAATAAACGAGCTCGTTGAAGAGGGAAGTATCCAATCTATTCCGGTCTACATCGATTCACCTCTCGCCATCAAAATCACCGAAATATATAAGCGCTACCCCGTGGATTTCAATCCACAGACTCGCGCGCTCATCAAAAAAGGTGATGATATTTTCAATTTCCCCAAGTTGCATTTCACCGAAACTTCTGACGAATCTAAGGCAATTCTTCATACACCCAATCCAAAAATTGTTATTGCGGGAAGTGGAATGTCGAACGGTGGTCGTATCATGCATCACGAACTCAATTATCTTTCTCATCCAGAGAACACACTTCTTCTCGTGGGATATCAAGCGGTCAATACGATTGGTAGACACATCAGCGATGGAGCAAAGAATGTAACAATTTTTGGTCAGCAAGTAGATATTCGTGCTCGCGTAGAACATATTGATGGTTATTCATCACACAAAGACTCAGACCATCTTTTCGAATTTGTAGAAAAAACTGCCGATACTGTCCAAAAAGTT
>CALRBL010000035.1 GCA_943354075.1 Candidatus Nomurabacteria bacterium
GCACCTTTCCAGCTTCCATGGAAACCATTGATCCAACATCACGCTTCTCGATGATGCCTGCGTAGGATTTGAATTCAGTGAATCGTGAAGAAAGGATTCCTTCTCCCTTTGTGTCGATCACGAACTGATTTCGATATCCAAGAAGTCCACGAGTGGGGATGTCGAAGATCATTCGGACAATTCCTCGATCCTGCTTCATGTTCTGCATAATTCCTTTTCGTTTTCCGAGCTTTTCGATGACCACACCAGACGCAGCTTCGGGAACTTCGATAACCGCTTCTTCGTACGGTTCTACTTTGCTAAGATGCCCATCAATCATTTCTTCTTTGACGATTACTTCCGGCTGAGAAACCTGAAGTTCGAAACCTTCACGTCGCATGTTTTCAAGAAGAACAGCGACATGGAGTTCTCCTCGTCCGTATACCTTATATGATTCTGCATTATCAAAATCTACTTTCAATCCAACGTTCACTTCTAATTCTTTTTCGAGACGATCGCGGATCTGTCGGCTTGTCACATATTTTCCTTCGCGTCCTGCAAAAGGAGAATCGTTCACGAGAAACTGGAGGGAGATAGTAGGCTCGTCAATGTCGATAGCGTGGAGAGGAGTGGTTGCTTCACTGTCGGTGAAAGTCTCTCCGATGAAGATGTCAGGAAAACCGGCAATCATGACGATGTCTCCGGCGTATGCTTCGGCAACTTCTTTTTTGCTCATACCTTCAAAGGTATAAAGCTTGGTGACACGGCCCTGTCGAGTCTCGCCGGTAGGCTTCTTCACAAAAAGTGTCTGACCCATTTTGATAGTTCCTTCATAAATGCGAACGACTGACATTCGTCCGAGGAAGTTGTCATAGGCGAGGTTGAAAGGCTGAGCTTTGAGTGCGAGTGATGCATCAGATTTTGCAGCAGGAACTTTCTCGAGGATAGTGTCGAGGAGGGGATTGAGATCCTTTGATTCGTCTTCGAGCTTTCGCTTTGCAACTCCTTCACGACCGATAGCATATACGGTAGTGAAATCGAGCTGTTCGTCGGTCGCACCAAGATCCATGAAGAGTTCAAACACTTCTTCGTGTGCACGATCTGGATTTGCGGCGGGCTTGTCGATTTTGTTGATGACAACGATAGGTTTAAGACCAAGCTCGAGAGACTTCTTCAATACGAAACGAGTCTGAGGCATAGGTCCTTCTTGTGCATCCACAACGAGGAGAACACAGTCGATAGATCGAAGTACTCGCTCCACTTCTGATCCGAAGTCGGCGTGACCTGGGGTATCTACGATGTTGATCTTGGTGTCTTTATAGAAAAGGGAAGTGTTCTTTGCATAGATGGTGATTCCACGTTCAAGTTCGATGGCATTTGAATCCATTGAGAAGCCTTCTTCAACCATTCCGGTTTGCTTCATGAGGGCGTCGGTAAGAGTAGTCTTTCCGTGGTCCACGTGGGCGATAATGGCAATGTTGCGGATCTCTTTGGGGATTGTGGTTGAATTTGACATAAGAGTGCCATTAAAACATGAAAACGGATAAAAGCCAAGGATGTGGAGCTATAAGGCCTTTTGTGTTATAAAGTAAACATGAAATTTATTGCACTTTTGAAAAAGAAGGCCGTATACATACCGCTTTCTATTGTTATTTTGATTATTGCCGGCATTAGTCTCTATTCGGTCATTAATAAGACCGATTACGAAACAGATCAGGCGGAGCTTCGTGTTTTTTCGGATGAGGTTTCTGTTACGGGAAGAGTGGTTGCTGCAAATGATGTTGAATTGGCTTTTGAAACAGGAGGACGAGCAACAAGTATTCTTGCGACGGTGGGAGCAAGGGTCTCCAAAGGCAAAGCCCTTGCATATGTAAATAGTGCTGATCTTTACGCCTCACTCCTTGATCAGCAGGCACGTCTTCTCTCTGCTCGTGTTCAGCTTGCTGAGGCGCAAAGAGGAACCCGTCCTACTGAGCTTGCAAATATAAAAAATGATTTCGATCGCGCGGAGGATAATCTAGAGATTGAGATACGTGATTCGTTTGCTGTCTCCGATGATGTTCTTCGAAGCAAAATAGATGCCCTTTTTGAAAATCCTACAAGCGCCTATCCAAATATGATTAGTTTTGGAAACGGCTCACGATCTCAAAAATTAGAAGAAGAGCGTGTCGATATTGGGTATCTTCTGAAAGGATGGAAGAAAAAAATAGATAGTCTCACTTCACCCGATTTTGATGATACCGATCGTATAGAAGCTGATGCAAATCTTAAAAAAATGCGAGACTTCCTTGATCATCTTGCGATTGCTTCAAGTTATTTTGAAGATGCGAGTGGTATAACTGCAGCAGAAAGAGAATCATACATCGCAAACATTTCAAGTGGTCGTGCAAGTATCAATGCAGCCATCTCAAGTTTGAACACCTCGTATCAGACGTATCTTCAGTCGAAAGAGGCCTTCGATCTTTCTTCGGAAGGATCTACTCCTGAAGAGATAATGCGCGCAGAAGCTACGGTAAAGAGTGCTGAAGCGGGTGTCTATCAAGCGCAGGCAGCACTCGCTCGCACTTCTATAGTAGCTCCATTTGATGGAATCATCACCAAAATCGACCTTCGTGTCGGTGAACAGGTTTCTTCCGGTGTTCCTGTTATTGGTATGATCAGTAATGCAAATTTTGAAATTGAAAGTTTTATTCCCGAGGCAGATATCGCTAAAGTAAAAGTCGGAGATATAGGCACAACCACTCTTGATGCCTACGGTGATACGGTTCCGTTCGGAGTAATCGTCACTGCTATCGACCTCTCCGAAACTGAAGTAGAGGGTGTCTCTACATACAAAACTATTCTTCAGTTTGTATCCTATGACGAGCGCATTCGTTCCGGAATGACTGCAAATATCGATTTGGTTAGTGAAATAAGACAGGGTGTGCTTTCTATTCCTCAGACATCCGTCATTACTATCTCAGGAAAAAAGAGCGTACTTGTTATGGATGCTTCAGGAAAGACGGTGTCTAGAGATATAAGAACAAGATCTCTCGATAATTCGGGGAATATAGAAGTCATCGAGGGCTTATCTGTTGGTGAAACTGTTGTGACGAATCCTCCAAAAAAATAATATGTATGCCGCTGATTGAAATAAAAAATCTCACCAAGACGTATGTAGAAGGTGACACTGAAACAACGGTGCTCAATGGTGTTTCTTTCGAAGTAGAAAAGGGAGAGTTTGTGGCAATTATGGGACCTTCGGGATCTGGTAAGTCTACTCTCCTTCATATGATAGGGCTTCTTGATGAGCCGACATCGGGCGAGTATAAATTCGATGGTAAGAAAGGATCGTCGTTTGATGAACTTGCTGTTTCCAAGTTGCGAAATGGTAAGTTTGGTTTTATCTTCCAGTCGTTCAATTTACTGCCGAAAACTACAGTGCTAGAAAATGTAAAGTTACCACTTCTTTATTCTGATGTTCCAAGGTCTGAGTGGGATAAGAAGGCTCTCGCCGCCATAGAACTTGTTGGTCTGTCACATCGTATCAACCACGAATCGAATGAACTTTCTGGAGGAGAAAAACAACGCGTTGCGATCGCTCGTGCTCTGGTGAACGATCCTGAAATTATTTTTGCGGACGAACCCACGGGAAACTTGGATTCAAAAACAGGAAAGATCATTATGGATTTTATCCAGAAACTTAACGACGAGGAAGGTCACACTGTGATGCTTATTACTCACGAAACGGTCACCGCCGAACATGCTAAGCGCATTATTCGCATCAAGGACGGAGAAATTGTCAGTGATGAACCGGTGAAGAATCGCAGAAAGGCAACTGATGAATATGAAAAATAATTTACATATATGACATTCAAAGAATATTTACAAACATCAGTATCAGCACTCAAACGCAATCGTTCACGCTCAGTGCTCACCATTCTCGGTATCGTCATCGGAATCCTTTCCATTATCTTGGTGATGTCGCTAGGGAAAGGTGCGCAAGAACTTATTCTCTCTCAATTTTCAGGCTTTGGAACAAAGTCTGTCATTGTCGTCCCTGGAAGACAATTTGAAGGCCCATCTCTTAAAGGTGTTGATTCTCTGAAAGATCGCGATCTCGATTCACTTCGCAATAAAGGTAATGTTCCGCACGGCGAGACGGTCATACCGATGGTATTTGGTAGCGATGTAGCAAGTTTTGAAAGTGAGACGTTTAAGGTGTCTGTATATGGCGCGTCGGTGGATCTTCCGAAGGTCTTTGATATTCAAGCAGAAGAAGGGTCGTTCTACACTGATGAAGATGTAAAGGGGAGTGCGAGTGTCGTTCTCATCGGTTCAAAGGTAAATGAAGAACTTTTTCCGAACGGTAATAGTCTCGGTAAACGTATCAAGGTGAAGAATCGCTCATTCAAAGTTATTGGTATATTGCCTTCAAAGGGTGCGAGTTCTCTCATCAATTTTGATGATGGAGTAGTCATGCCCTATA
Source organism: Candidatus Nomurabacteria bacterium (assembly GCA_943354075.1). Taxonomy (GTDB): domain Bacteria; phylum Patescibacteriota; class Minisyncoccia; order Phycocordibacterales; family CALRBL01; genus CALRBL01. The sequence continues at coordinate 4,448 of CALRBL010000035.1, forward strand.
CCACCGCTCAAAATTATATTACTGGTACCAAATATTTCGATCGACTTCTTGTCGATGTTGATATTGAAGAGAATCTTGATCAGACGGTAGAAGATGTGACACGCACTATTCGCGACAACCACAATATCACTGATCCTGAGAAAGATGATTTCCAAATTGTTAATCAGGCAGATCTCCTTGATACTTTTGGTACGGTGACAACAGCGCTTACGTATTTTTTGGTTGCCGTCGCGGCGATCTCTTTGCTCGTGGGAGGAATCGGTATTATGAACATCATGCTCGTCTCCGTGACCGAACGCACGCGGGAAATCGGTCTTCGAAAAGCGGTGGGGGCAACTACTCGCAACATCTTGATGCAGTTCTTAGTTGAGTCAGTAGTCCTCACCCTCGTTGGAGGAATCGTTGGTATCATCTGCGGCGCAGTACTTTCTTTTATTGTGTATTTGATAATCCACGCAATGTTACCAGCACTTGGTTGGAAATTCATCTTCCCGATCGGAGGAGCATTTCTTGGTATCGGTGTCTCCAGTGCCATCGGTCTCATCTTCGGAGTATATCCCGCCCGTCAGGCTGCTAAGAAAAGTCCGATCGAAGCGTTAAGGTACGAATAAAAAGAGTAAAGAATTATACCCCAGCAAGTTTGATTGCAACAAAAAGTACCGCGACACCGATAACCGTCATGATAGTAGTGAGTGCACGCGGATGCCCATGATAACTTTCAGGAAGAAGGTCGCTCGCTCCTATATAGAGAAAGAATCCCGCGAAGAGGGCAAGGACGACACCAAGTGCGCTCGCAGAAAGTGTAAAGAAAAAAGTAGAAAAGATTCCAAGAACCGGAGCAATTGCGTCGACAAGTAGCCATTTGAAGGCTGTTTTTTTGCTACCGTTGTTTTTTATGATGAGGTTGACGGTGTTGATACCATCTGAGAAGTCATGTACCAATACGGCAACAGCAACGATTGCTCCAACCGCAGGAGAGACTTGAAAAGCAAGACCAATAGCGGCACCATCGATGAAACTGTGAATGGAAAGACTTCCCGCACCAAAGATTCCACGATGATGGGTATGACCATGATCGTCTCCATCATGTGCGTGGCTATGCATGATAACAAAACGATCAAGAATGGTGTAAATGATGAATCCAAGCGCTACAAGGGAAGTGATGGTCGATATTTCGTACACTCCCGATCCAAGTTCGATGGCTTCAGGGATAAGATCGAAAAAGGCGACTCCGATGACTGCTCCTGCGCTGAAACCAAGGATAAGATGTAGTTTGTCGCGGAATTTAAGGGCAAAAAGACCTCCAAGTAAGGTCGCTGCGAAGGTTGCAATGGTGATGAGTGTAAGCATG
>CALRBL010000036.1 GCA_943354075.1 Candidatus Nomurabacteria bacterium
AAGCAACTCCGTGCTCTTGGATCATCTCTCGATTGGTCACGCGAAGCATACACACTCGATGAAAAAAGAACAGTTGCGGTGCGCACCGTCTTTAAAAAAATGTACGACGATGGATTGATCTATCGCAAGAACCGCGTGATCAACTGGGATCCAAAAGGCCAGACCACAATCTCCGATGACGAAATCGTATACGAAGAGCGCGATGCGATTCTCTACACTTTCAAATATTCGAAAGACTTCCCTATTTCTATATCAACCACCCGTCCCGAAACAAAATTCGGAGATGCTGCAGTTGCCGTGCACCCCGAAGACGAACGCTATGCACAATATGTCGGACAGACATTCAATATTGATTTCCTTGGTGAAGCGATTGAGATAAAAATAATTGCGGATCATGAAGTAGATAAAGAATTTGGAACGGGAGCACTTGGTGTTACTCCTGCGCACAGCATGGTGGATTACGAAATCGCCGGACGTCATGGACTGTCTTCAAAACAAATCATCGACGAGTATGGAAAAATGACCACGGGCCCTGAAGGTGTGAAGGGGGTAAAGACCGCAGAAGCTCGAAAGAAAGTTGCAGAACTTCTCAAGGACGCAGGGCTCATCGAAAAAGAAGAAAATGTAAAACAGAATGTCTCGACAGCAGAGAGATCAGGCGCTATCGTTGAACCACTTCCAAAATTGCAGTGGTTTATTGATGTGAATAAGCCCATCGAAGAACGCGGAGGCAAGACCCTCAAAGAATTGATGCTCGAAGCGCCTGTCGAATTCGTCCCGGAGAGATTCCAAAATATCTACACACAATGGATCAAGAATCTTCGCGATTGGTGCATCTCAAGGCAGATTTGGTTCGGGCATCGTATTCCGGTGTGGTATCGACATGAAGGGCATCTTCATGAAGATGCCCTTCATGTGGGAGTTGAGGCCCCCGAAGGCGATGGTTGGGAACAAGATTCAGACACACTCGACACATGGTTCTCTTCTGGACTTTGGACCTTTTCAACACTTGGATGGCCTGAAAAAACTCCTGATCTTGCGGCATATCATCCGACCACTCTTCTCGAAACGGGTTCTGATCTCGTCTTCTTTTGGGTTGCCCGCATGATCCTGATGTCACAATATGTTCTCGGCGAAATCCCCTTCAAGTCCGCATATTTTCACGGACTCGTTCGTGATGAGAAAGGAAGAAAGATCAGTAAATCACTTGGTAACAATATCGATCCTATCGACATGGGAAAAAAGTACGGCACCGACGCACTTCGCATGTCACAGGTTATTGGTACTCAACCCGGAGCCGACAGCAAAATGTCTGAAGAAAAAATAAAAGCATATCAAAAGTTTGCGAACAAATTGTGGAATATCACACGCTTCGTACTGACTTCAACAGAAAACATGCAAGAAGGATCGATCGGAAGTGCTGATCAAATAAAAATTGATGAGATCAACACTCTCGCAAAAGAAATAACCGAAGACATCGACGCGTTTCGTCTTCACCTCGCGGGAGAAAAGTTGTATCATTATATCTGGCATACATTCGCAGATGTCATTATCGAAGAGAGTAAACTAATTCTTGGAGGAACCGACGAGGGGGCAAAGTCTTCACGACAAAAAACTCTCATCACTCTTCTTGAAACGTCTCTCACTCTTCTCCATCCCTTCATGCCATTTGTTACTGAAGAGATTTGGCAGTCGATAGGAAAGAAACAACTTCTGATGGTAGAAAAATGGCCGACATCAAAATAACAGCACACATTACATGGATCTTATACACACTCTCACCATTGCATCCATCGGGGGCATTATCCCCTGCCTCTTCTGGCTTGTCTTCTGGCTTCGAGAAGCACATGAGACACCCGAACCTCCTCGTATCATCATGGCGTGTTTTGTGGGAGGAATGATGGCAACTCTTATCGTCTTTCCTATCGAATACTTCATCGGCCTCTTTTCCCCCGAAGGAAGTGGTCTCACCATCACCTTGTGGGCATTTGCAGAAGAGATTGTAAAATTCGGAGTCTGTTGGGTCATCGCACTCCGCACACGTTTCGAAGTACGTCCTATCGATGCAGTGATTTACATGGTGACCGTCGCTCTTGGTTTTGCAGCTCTCGAAAACACACTCTTCCTGATCAGTCCTCTCATGATTGGTGACACCGCAACCACCTTGATGACCGGCCACCTTCGCTTTATCGGCGCAACACTCCTTCACACTCTTACATCAGCAACTATCGGAGTGTTCATCGCTTTCGCATTCTTCAAAAGACCATTTCAGAAGGAAGAATTCGCATTGATGGGCATCTTAGCCGCAGGAGTGTTGCACACCCTCTTTAATTTCTTTATACTAGAAGGGAAAGGTGCGCAGACTTTCCTAGTATTCGCAAGCGTATGGCTTCTCATCATGATGCTCATCGTCGTACTAGAAAAGGTCAAGACTATCACTAACATTCCCATACAAAATACATGAAAAAGAAATCATCATTTTTTGAAAAGCTCACCGGAGGCGTCCATATCGACGACGAATTCGAAGATGAAGTCGAACCGGCTAAACATCTCAAGGTAAAAGATACCGCAAGTGGCTCTGGAATGGTGGATTGGAATATCGATGAACCTCATGAAGGTCAACTTACGGTAGATGTATTTCAAACTCCTTCTCATATCATTATCAAAACTCTTGTTGCGGGTGTAAAACGCGAAGACCTCGACATCTCTATCTCTCGAGACATGGTAACCGTCAAAGGAAAGCGTGAAGAAGATCGCACTATTCAGGAATCCGACTATTTCCACAAAGAATTATATTGGGGGGCCTTTACTCGCACCGTCATGCTTCCTCACGAAGTAGATATCGATGGTGCAGAAGCTACTGAGAATCTTGGAATGCTTACGATCAAGTTACCGAGGGTTGATAAGGGAAAGCAGGCGAAGTTGAGGGTGATGAAGTCACTCGGAAACTAAAAAACAAAAAATAGTTTGTCTGTCGCTTGTTTCGATTTTACATCGAAAATGGCTCCATACAAACTATTTTTTGTTTTTTAGTTTCCGAGCGACTGTCCTACTATCTTAGTGTGCCGAGGACCAGATTTGAACTGGTGACCCCACGCTCTTCAGGCGTATGCTCTACCAACTGAGCTACCTCGGCATATAAACTTTTTACCACATATCTCTGATTTCTACCAAAACACCTACCTCGGCATATATTTATCTCTTAAAGAAAACTCCAATCCCTTCATTTATCTGCGTCTGTGTTTCCACAATGGTACCGTATGTCTCCTTCAATCCTTCGTAGTACGGTTTAAAGAAAGTGAAGGCAATAGCGGCTCCCCCGAGGAAGATACCTATATAGATCACTCTCCATGCAAATGCCAGCCTATTAGCCCTTCTAAGGCCCTTAAGAAGGCGGTTATTCTCTTCTCCGAGAGCGATGCTATGTTCGAGCATTTCCTTGATGTCAGGGTCCATACGTAAGGTGAAATATAGCAAATATTAATCAAAAAGACTAGCCAGAGTTAGGCTGCACGCCACCTTGCAAACATTCCCGCAGGAAGCGCTCGTGCTCCGTCACCTTCAGGTATCGAGAGTTCCCCCGTCTCTACTTCCCCACCACGACTCTTGAGTGATAGAAGAGTGTTTCCATAAGCAATGGGAGAATATCCAGAGGTGTAGCCGTTGATGAGAAAAAACGCGGCATCAGGAGCTAGGAGCTTTTTAGCATCTTCTACGAGTGGTAAAAGATGTTCTTCGATATTCCAAATTTCTTTCTTTGGTCCATGTCCATATGCAGGAGGATCCATGATGATACCTTGATACGTATTTCCGCGTTTCAATTCCCTTGCAAGAAACTTTTTTACGTCATCAACAATCCATCGGACAGGCTTTTCTCGAAGTCCTGAAAGTTCTGCATTTTTGACGGCAACATCCACAACTCCTTTCGAGGCATCAACATGCACCACTTCAGCACCGGAAGCGAGACATGCGAGTGTTGCGCCACCGGTATATGCAAAAAGATTGAGAACTGAAACTTTAGGACGAGTTTTTTTGGCTTCAACAATTGTCTCACCGATCCATTTCCAATTGGAAACTTGTTCGGGGAAAACGCCGACATGTTTGAACGATCCGAGCGTGGTCGAAAAAGAGAGATCACCGAAAGTTGTGGTCCAGTTTGCTAAGATGCCCTTCAATTCCGCTTCTTCAGTGGTGCGCCACTTTCCTTTTCCGGTGTGAGTTTCAAAAAGCGCATCAGCCTTATCCCATTCGTCATTTGAAAGTCGTTTTGGATACAGTGCTTGGGGATCAGGACGTCGCAACACAAAAGGACCGAAGCGTTCGAGCTTTTCGGAATTTCCTGAATCGAGGAGTTGATAATCGGACGTCATCGGTTCACAATAACATAAATATGTGTTATTGCCATTAATACAATTCAGAATGAGTACCAATCGCCACAAAGGTAATTATTCCCTTCTCCTCATGGAATATAGCTCGATAGTCTCCTGTCACATTAATACTTCGACAACCAACAAAAGCTTTGTCGACCGAATGATTGTTAAGCGTCGGATGAATATCATCTTCCATGAAAAGCTCAAGACGCTCATAAAACTGATGATGTACTTTTACAGGAAGTTTCTTGAGACTTTTCTTGAATTGTCTGTGGAAAACAATCTCCATGCGATTTAACTCTTAAGGTAGGTAATGGCTTCTTTGGCTGTAGTAAAGCGAGACGAGAGATTCTTGCCTTGTTTAATGTCCTTAAGAACTTTACCTACCATTTTACCTGTAGATGCACTAAATGGTTCATTTGAGATGAGACCAATACCAAGAGTACCTTCAACGAACGCTTTAGTGGCAAGCTTGAGTACTACACCGAAAGGTAAGCCTTCACTCTTGGCTTTCTTCATAGCCTGATCCTTAAGTTTTTTGTCGATATTGAATATTACTTGTGTAGTCATATATATATCTTATATATATATATGATATATATGTCAACTCATTGGTTGTGCCCCCGTCCGGAATCGGACCGAAATCTATCCCTTAGGACGGGACTGTTCTATCCATTGAACTACAGGGGCAGAATAAGCTGAGCTTACCCTTTTAGCCCTTAGGCTGCAATATCGAGTAACTGCTTGAGAGCTCCTTCATCGAAGCCAATGATAACGCTATCATCGATAACAGTAACAGGCACTCCCATCTGCTCGCTTCTCTCAATCATCTCTGCCCTTTTGGAAGCATCAGCAGCAACATCGTGCTCGGTAAAAGTAATATTATGTTTTACAAAAAAATCTTTGGTCATCTTGCAATACGTGCAGTTTGGGGTGCTATAAATGGTTACATTTTTCATATGACAAACAGTATAACATTATTCATCTTCATTTCTAAAGATCCCACTTACGCTATGCCACATTTTAGAAAAAATACCACCTTCATCCTCGGTTGCGGTTGCAGGTAGCGGTTTGTCCACCACAACAAGAACACTCTCACCATCTTTGGAAACTTGGTATTTGCGACGTATGGCTTCTTCTATACCTTCTTCCGTGTTGAGTTTTGAGGTCTCACGTTCGAGAAGTGCCCTGCGCTTTTCGAGACTTTCAAGTTCAGTCTTTACCATCGCAACATTTTTTCGACTCTCAAATTCCTTTCGATACACTCCCCACGTACCCTTAGCAAGAATAATGATGGCAATAACAAGGAGTATGAGTACTGGTTTTGAATACAGCTTGCGAACCTTCGGGCCACTTGCGACCTTTTTTTGAACCTTTCG
>CALRBL010000037.1 GCA_943354075.1 Candidatus Nomurabacteria bacterium
CCGGAGTGCTTTACTTCGACATTGTCGCCTTCGTTCACTTTGCTGCCGAGAAGTGCGAGTTTTCCATTGATAAAAACCTTCTTTTTCTCGATTAATTCATCGGCGCCACGGCGAGTGGTGATGTTTTGCTTGGCGAGATATTTGTTGATGCGCATCGGCCATTCGGGCTTTTCGGCAGGGATGGCTTTTGCTATGGGTCGAGAGGTTTTTTTCATAAGGCGCATAGCATACCACACATGTTGAAATATGGGTATTAAAATTGTATAATGTAAGAGGTCGGCAAAGGTTAGTAGTCTTATTCGTTTTAAACACAAAACTATGCTTACAACCATCGCAATCATCCTTCTTGTACTTTGGCTCGTCGGCCTTGTATCAAGTTACACTATTGGAGGATTCATCCATCTTCTTTTGGTGATCGCCATCATCCTTTTCCTCATCCGCGTTATCCGCGGAGAGAACCCTCTCAAATAAGTATTAGTAAATCGTTGATCTTTACTATTGTTTCTTTTGGTCCTGACACCTTGATACACGTCACACCGGTTGTGGTTGCAGGGAAGTCGTTACCTCCTTCAAAGATTGCATCACCGAAGAATATAATATGTTCGTTATCAACACTGAGCAACTCTTTCATTTTTGCGATTGCATATGCTTTGTCGATGCCCTTTCTTGTGATGTTTATCGAAGTGGTTCCTGCAATCAATACACTGAAATCAGGGATGAGGGGTGCGAGATGAGCCACAATGCGCTTACGTTTTTCTTGTGCAGGATCCCACACTACCTTTTTCTCAATGGGAGCAAGTTGTCCCAGTGCTGAAAAAGTAACTTCACCATTTGGATAGTCGATCTGTTCCCCGAATATTTCTTCAGATACTACTTCTGCATTTTTTACTGCTTCACGAACTGCGGAAGTTATCGTCTCTTTTTCTTCTGGAGATAAAAGTTTTTCATATGTCTGTCCTTTCCATTCGTTATTAAGAAAAGAATAACTTTCAGCACCGTTAGAAGGGAAGAGGTAAAGATTTTCTAGATTTGTCGAGGGAGGAAGGGTTGCCACTATCTGTTTTAGAAACTGTTCAAACGCCGCTCCCGAAATAACTGCAAAACGATTTGTCTCGAGCCACTTGGAAATAACCCCCGCCATTTCGGGAGTCATGAGTACTTTGCTTTCGGTAAGAGTGCCATCGAGGTCTGCCGCGATAATGGTCTCCGTGTCTTTGATGTAGGTCATAATCAGAGTTTACCAGTAATTTCCCACATACGCATACTGTTACTGCCTTTTATGAGCACTGATGAATTTTTGATACTCATTGCAAAAGGTGAAGTCTCGAATTCTTCTTTAGTTTTAAAACATGCATATTGTTTAAGTTCTCCATGAGCTTTACAAAATTGTTCACCGATCAATATGACATTTTGAAAACAGTAAAAAGAGATATCTTTAAGTGTTTGAAGATGTGCATCTTCGGAAACTGTGCCAAGTTCTTTCATGTCTCCCAAGATAAGCCATTTTGGTTTGATAGTAGTAAGAAGTGCAAAGGCTTCGATGGCTGCCTTCATGCTGGAAGGATTGGCATTGTATGCATCGAGAATAATATCGTTTCCTTTTTTTGTAGAAATGATCTGGCTGCGCATGTTGGTAGGTTGGTAATTTCTGAGTGCTTTATTGATAGTAACTTTCAGTATTTTAAAGTATGCACCAATAGCAAATGCGGCGCGCATGTTTTCTTTGTTGAAGTTTCCAAAAAGATGTTCGTTTTCGGGCATCTCTTCGTCGCCATATCGCACGGTTTCTGCCTTGCATCCCGGATCAAGGCTCCACAAGAGTGTCGTAAGGTCGGGATTGTTTTTGTTTACAAAAATAGTACCCGCATGATCGCGGAGCCATTCGTACAAAGCTCCTTTTGCTTTCGCTACACCTTCTTTGGAGCCGAAACCTTCAAGATGTGCCAAACCAATATTAGTGATGATTCCGTGAGTTGGTTCCGCGATAGTGCATAAGTCTCGAATATCGTTGATATGGTTTGCTCCCATTTCGATAATCGCAATTTCAGTACTTTTTTTGATACGAAGGAGGGTCATCGGCACACCTATGTGATTGTTGAGATTACCTTCGGTTTTTACGATACGATATTTTTCGCAGAGTACTGCCGCAACGAGTTCTTTGGTGGTGGTTTTACCGTTCGTGCCAGTGATACCGATGATAGGAATGGGAAAATGACTACGATGATGATGTGCAAGCTCCTGAAGCGATCTCAGGGGGTCAGGGACTACTATGATGCGGTCTTTGAAGTGTGAGTGGAGAGCAAGTGCAGGATCGCTCACTACAACTGCTGTTGCCCCCTTTTTGAGGGCATCTTCTGCGAATCTATTTCCATCGAATTGTTCACCGCGAAGAGCAAAAAAGAGGGAATCGGGTCGTAGAGAGCGGGTGTCGGTTGCGATGCCGTCACATTCAAGGAAAAGCTCATATAATTCAGGAATATTCATCGGAGTAAATGTAAGTGGCTTATTTATACCATATCTTGATTATTTGTTGAGGTTTTCTTTATGTCTCTTTGAGAAATGATTTGTATGATTGATCTATTAGTAAATAACAAAAAATATGGAAAAAAAGAAAAGAAAAAGAGGATTTACTTTAATAGAAATACTCATCGTGATCGGTCTAATTGCACTTCTTGCGAGTACCGTTCTTGTTGCGGTTAATCCGGCCAGACAATTCAAATTTGCTCGTGATACTGAAAGAAAGGCACATCTCTCGACCATCTTGAATGCTCTCGGACAGAACTTGGCTGAAAATCAGGGATCATTAAAGTGTGATGGTTCTTTGGCGACATTGCCTGCAACCTATAAAGAAATAAAAAGCGGATCAAGCACTACTTCGTTTGATTTGGGTCCCTGCCTTGTTCCAGAATATCTTGCAAAGATGCCGTTTGATCCGGGATATGTTGGTGCTGGCTTTGTGAGTGAGGCAGATTACGATACGGGCTATTCGATCCTACAAGATACGGAGGGGCATATTAGCGTGAGTTCAAAGAGTGAAATGACTCCTTTGACCGATATTGTTCTGACAAGATAATTTCGCGCACTTAAATAATTGAAAAAATACTCTTTATGAGGGATAATGCTAGTAAATGGATCAACCACTAAAAACTATAGCTCCGATGAAGTCTACTCGCACTATTGTGCTCGATGCCGCACGTCTTTTTAAGCAGAACAAAATCACTACAGAAGATCTTGCAAAGATGGACAAAACTTTCAGGGACGAAGTAATAGCTTTTGCGGCTACTATACCGAATGAGGAGGTTGTGAGGGAGCTACGTTCCAATCAGAATCCCAGCCTCATGAGAGGATATGTTCCTACTAGACCTAAAGAGCATGTTGAGCATGTTGAACATGTCGAGCTCGTCAAGCCTATATCTATTCCAACGCTCACTCCAAAACCGACACCTGTGCCTGTGGTCGCACCAGTGCCACCTCCAGTAGTGCCTCCACCCGCACCAAAACCTCAACCAAAGCCTGTTCCTCCACCACCTCCAGCTCCAAAACCTCAGCCAGTAGCGCCACCACCTCCTCCGCCAAAGCCTGTCGAAGAAGTGATGAAAACGGAAGATCAGTTGATGTATTTTCATAAAGAAGAAATTCAGAAGAAAAAGATTGAGGCTCTTGAAGCGCTCCAGTTAGCACAACAAGAAAGGAATACCCTTATGCACGAGCTCGAATTGGTACGTGCTAAAGAGCGAGAAACTGAAGCTTCCGAAAAAGCGATCAAAAAAGAAGAAAGTAAAGCTTCAAAATCTGAAATAAAAGCTTTGGAAGAAAAGCGTTGGGCTGTTGAGGATAAAAGGCAGGGATTTGAAAAGGAACGTTTCGAGATACATAAAAAGATAGATGCAGCAGATGCAAAAATATCTGAACGTTATAAAGCTCAGACAGCTCTTGATGCTGAGGAAGCAATTCTTAAGAAAGAAATAGAACGTTACGAACTCAAAAAAGAGGCAAAACGTGCTGAAATTGAAAAGATTCAAGAAGAGAAGGTCTATGCCGCTATTCAAGCTAAGAAGAAAAAACTCGAAGGTGATTGGACCAAAATGAAAGAAGATATGAAGCATCTTAATGATCGTGTTGTAAAGACGGACGACGAAGCAGCCGAGATCAAGAAACAGATCGATGTACTCGAAAAAATTGAATCATCTGCTATTAATGAAAAAGATCGACATGTTGCTGAAGAAAATCGATGGGCACTCGAAAAGCGTTTTAGAGAAATCGAACAATCCGTCTGGCAACTTGATGCTGATTCTGATCAGAAAGTAAAAGATGTAGAGGCACTCGAAAAGCTTTTTGCAGATATACAACTTGAAGAAGAAGCAAGTAAGGAAAAAATAAGTCTCTACAATGTGGCAATTAGAAAGGCACAGTAATTCCTTCCTTCTTAAATTTAAAGACTAAGTATTTGTATCCGAGAAAGTTAAAAGTAAAAGAGAATGCAGATCCAACCAGAGCACTTATATTAGCAAGGATGATCGGTGAGAGTTCGGGGAAGAGTATGAATCCTAGTCTATAGGTGAATGTTGCTACTGTCATGTTCACTACAAGGCTTAACAAAGACACTCCTGTAAATTTTACTACTTCAGAAACACCCTCATTTTTTTGATGTGGATTATTTGGGAATACCCATTTTTTATTCCAGATGAAACTGTTGATAAGTGCACACATAAAAGAAACTACTTTGAACAAGGTGAAATGACCATGTCCTTCTCCGAGTCCAAACAATAGAATCAGTATGTTAAGAGCAAAGAAGTCCACCCCGGTGTTCATTATTCCTATGGCGATGAAGCGAATGAATTGCATTATGGTTTACAGATAGCAAGAAGTTCTCCAAGATCATCTGGAGTCAAAGCAAGATTATTACTTGAATTCATTTGGTACATAATTGCGTGCGGATCTTCGACATGATTGAGTCCGAGCGCGTGTCCGAGTTCGTGTTCAAGAAGTCTTTGTAGCTCAGTCTCTGTTTCGAATTCATAGACATTGATTCGTTCTCCTTCTTCATCTCGAACATATTCTCCCTCACTAAACTCTTCTCCTGTAGTATCTCCAATAGTGTTGAATGTTTCAACTTTGATATTCAGTTTTTTTGCAAGATCGTTTACTTCTGCGGCAGTTTCTTCGATCTTTTTAACGAGGGAATTGAGTTCGGAAGCTTTTTTATTCAATATTTCTGCTTCCGTATTGAGGCGTTCTTGTTCGACTTTAAGTACTTGGTATTCCTTTTCTGGCGCACCCCCTTTATCGTTCCAATATTCAACATCCGCATCGTATCGTGCAAGGTCTTTGTCGTATTCCTCTGAACGTTGATCGTGCTCTTTGCTTTTTTGGTTGTATTCTTGTTTTTGGTTGTCGTAGTCTATTCGTAAAGTATGGTACTCCACTTTGTCCGCGCTAATCGATCCTTCGACAGCGGTAAGACGATCGGTTGTTTGTTGGCGATAGTCGTAGACAAGATGTACTTTCATTTTTCCATTTTCTGAATAAGTAAAAAGTTCTTTGCCGAGCGCCTCTTCCCATACGAGTTCTGCCTCGCTGATTTTAGCAAGAAACACTTCTTTGCTGATTCCAAAACGATTATCAAAATCTCCAAGTGAATATT
>CALRBL010000038.1 GCA_943354075.1 Candidatus Nomurabacteria bacterium
AAAGACCTCTTCGAAAAGTCCAATGACTCGTTTGGCTTCGCGTTGACTGAGAGGATGGTCCGAGCCATCATGAGCAATACGATTACGAACTTTGTGTGCTTCCCATGCAGATTGCAACGTATGAAAATCACTCTCTTCAATAGTTTTTAATTGTTCACCAATTCCCTCTCCTTTGTAGCCAGATTTTGTAAGAAGTTCACCAAGAAGTATGTCTGCCTCCAATATTGAAAGTCTCCAATCGGAAGGATTGTCCGAAGAAACATGCTCGAGAATTTTCTTCCACTTTTTGTTTTCTGTGCTCACTTGCTTTTCTATTTTGCGAATCTCTGCCTGCTTTACTCTTTCTTGAAGCTTTGTGTGACGATCGAGCTGCCCCATCTTGAATTTGGCATAGATAATACCCATAAGAAAAAGTAGAGATACGAAAGCAGAGATGACTTGTGTAGAAGAGAGCAACCCAATCATGAGACGTTTGAATGATTCGACAACTTCTGGCTGAAGACCATGAGACAAATCAAGACCAAGCCAATTGAGAATCAAAAAAAAGAGCCAAAAAAGAATTCCAAGAACTATGAGAATTTCAGCAACAACAATTTCTAATGCTCGAGCACTATCTCCTGCTCCAGCTTTTTTGTCTCCTTTTTTATCTCCCTTCTTATCGGGTTTTTTGTCTGCCATGTAAGAGTATTATCGCAGTTTCTCGATGTCTTTACCAATTGCAAAAAGAATATCTTCGCGATGATGAGGTGCCATGATCTGGATATTGGATGGAACACTGATGGCGGGAATACCGGCAAGGTTGGCAGTAACCGTAAATATGTCTTCAAGATACATAGCAAGGGGATCACTCGTCTTCTCTCCTATTTTAAAAGAATGAGAAGGAGCGGTGGGGGTAAGAATGGCATCAACCAATGTAAAAGCTTTACTAAAATCTTCTCTTATTACATTTCGCACTCGGTTAGCTTTTGCATAATAGGCATCGTAATAACCCGAAGAAAGAACATAGGTACCAAGCATAATACGACGACGAACTTCTTTACCCAATCCTTCGCCTCGAGTATTCAAATAATCTTCCAAGAGGTTTCCTCCCTCTTTTTTGATTCCATATTTAACACCATCAAACCGTGACATGTTGGAAGATACTTCAGCAGGCATGATGATGTAGTACGCGGCGAGAGAATATGAAAGATGAGGAAGATCTACTTCACTGATCTGATATCCATTCTTTTCAAGTTTTAAAACCATCTCTTTAAAATTTGCTTTAACTTCTGGATCAATACCTCCCATATCAAGCAGCCCCTTGGGAATACCAATTTTCTTTGGAGAAATGGTTGATATTTCTTTCACTGGAGAAAAAGAAGTGCTGTCATACTTGTCTTCTCCTTTTATCGCATCAAAAATAATTTCGGCATCTTCAACAGTTTTTGTGAGGGGTCCAATAACATCAAGAGATGAGCCCATTGCCATGAGACCGTGACGAGAAACGGATCCATAAGTAGGCTTGAGACCGACTACTTCACAAAACGCAGCAGGCTGACGAATCGATCCTCCCGTATCAGAACCAAGCGAAGCGAGAGAAAAATCTGCAGCAACAGATGCAGCAGAACCTCCCGATGATCCTCCGGCTACATTTCCAAGATCGTGAGGATTTTTTGTCGGTCCGTACGCAGAATTTTCAGTCGATCCTCCCATGGCGAATTCATCCATATTAACGCGACCAATAAAGACCACTCCTTTTTCTTTAAGACGTGCGATGACAGTAGCGTCGTAAGGAGCAACATATCCTTCAAGAATTTTTGAAGACGCTCCCGCCTTTCTTCCTTGTATGAGAATGTTGTCTTTTATTGAAAACGGGATACCAAGAAGCGGATTAACCCCTTCTTTCTTAGCAAACTTTTCATCAGCTTTTTTTGCTTGCTCTATCACATCTGCAAACACTTCACGAAATGCATTTATATCTCCATCTTTCTTTTTGATCTCTTCAAGATAAGCAGTGGCGAGATCGACCGCAGAAAAAGCTCCGGACAACATTCCTTCATGAGCTTTTTTTATAGTAAGTATAGCAAGATTGATGGGCATCTTAGCAGAATTAAAGAATTTTCTTAACTTTCACATAATCACCTTCGCGGGCGGGAGCATTAGCAAGGAGTGCTTCAGAATATGCTCCTGACTCATTTACCTCACCATCTTCCCTCCACACATTTCGGTGTTCAGGAAGATCCGCATCGGTACCAAAATCAGCTTTGTTGATTTGTTCAACATAGCCAAGAATCGAGCTAATTTCAGACTGCATAGAAGCCTCTTCTTCTGGAGAAAGGCTGATACGCGAGAGTGCGGCTAGTTTCCTTACTTCTTCGACGGATATAGACATACGAGCAGTTTACGCGTGATTGGCTTCCAAGGCAACCAACCGATTTTCATGGTCAATAAATATCTTTTCACCAGCCCAATTAAGCTTCAGATTTATCTCGCCGATTTCGCTCTTTATCTCGCCGATCTCACTCTTCATTTCGATGATTTCGCCCTTCATTTCATTAATCTCACCTTTCATTTCATTAATCTCAACTTTCATTTCTCTTATATCACCTCTTACCTCTTCGAAACCATCACGCATTTCTTCTCGAATATCCTTAATATCCTTAATATCCAACTTCAGATATCCCATCTCACTATGGATTTTGACAATCTCAGTATTTATCTTAATGATTTCGCTCAAAATGAGCTCTTCGGTATCCTTTTTCATATATAAATTCTATCACTGAACATATAAAATAAAACCCAAGAAATCATCAACAAATAATCAAAAGAGTTTGTCAAAAGATTCCTCATTCAAGACCCTAATTCCGAGCTTTTCTGCTTCATCATATTTTGAACCCGGATTTTCACCCGCAACAACATAGTCGGTGGCGGAAGATACTGCACTCGAAACCTTGCCCCCATGTTTTTTGATACGCGCCTTAGCTTCATCGCGAGACATCCCCGACAATGTACCCGTAAGTACAAATGTCTTACCAAGTACCTTTACATTCCCCACTAAGACTCTTTTTTCTACTTTTTGTATCTTCACATTTGCAAGCAGCTTCTCAAGCTCGGCATCATTTTTACGATCCGAAAACCAATCGACAATAGATTGCGAGACTATAGGACCAACGCCTTCAATAGTCTCAAAATCTTCAAATAGTGCAGAGCGGACCTTGTCGATAGTACCAAAATGCATCGCAACATCTTCTGCAGTTTCTTCACCTACCTGAGAAATAGAGAGTGCGAAAATAAATCGTGACAAAGTGACACTCTTTGATTTCTCGATCGAAGCAAGAAGATTATCCACAGACTTTTCTCCGAAACGTGGAAGTGTCATTAGGTCACCTTTTTCAAGAGTAAAAATATCACTCGCAGTAGCGATGAGGTTGTTATCCAAAAGTGCATCAATCACTTTTGGCCCACACCCATCCATATCGAACGCATGTTTTCCTACAAAATGATATAACTTTCGTCGAAGCTGTGCTGAAGAATCCTTGAAAACACATCTCCATGCGACTTGCCCGGGAATACGTTCGATCGATCCATCTCCTCCACACTCGGGAACATATGTGGGAAACTTGTAAGCCTTTTCTTTTCCCCTATTATCTTTATGGCGCATTTCAGTGAGCACTTTTACAATATCAGGAATCACATCTCCTGCTTTCTGCAAAATGACCGTATCACCCACTCGAACATCAAGCCTTCGAATCTCGTCTTCATTATGAAGCGTTGCTCGAGACACCGTAGAACCTGCAACAAGAACAGGACGAAGATGCGCAACAGGAGTAAGCACGCCCGTGCGACCAACCTGAAGAACTATATCTTCGACAACAGTTGTCACTTGCTCTGCCGGGAATTTGAAAGCGATAGCAAAACGTGGTGCCTTA
This sequence comes from Candidatus Nomurabacteria bacterium, assembly GCA_943354075.1. Classification (GTDB taxonomy): domain Bacteria; phylum Patescibacteriota; class Minisyncoccia; order Phycocordibacterales; family CALRBL01; genus CALRBL01. Next base: position 3,909 of record CALRBL010000038.1, read on the forward strand.
CCCGTATATCCAAGTACATCTTGATATTCTTTTTCATTAACTTTAATAACAATACCGTCGATCCAATAGTCTTCTTTTTTTGCTTTTACTTGCCATTCTTTCCACACCTTTATAACTTCTTCAATATTTTTACATATAGTAAAATGCTTATTCACTTTAAAACCAAGTTTTCCAAGTAGAGAGAGCTCTTCCTCCTGAGTAGAGATTTCTGTTCCGTATCGGGCAACATCATACATAAACGCTTGAAGTTTACGATCTGCCACCATCTTTGAATCAAGTTGTCTTATTGATCCTGCGGTAACGTTGCGAGGATTTGCATAAAGTGGAAGCCCTGCTTTTTTCTGACGCTCGTTCAAAGTTTCAAAATCTGACTTTGCCATCCATACTTCCCCTTCGGTGATAATATCAACAGGTTCTCGAAGAACGAGTGGTACCGACTGAATAGTACGCACATTTTGAGTAACATCTTCTCCTACTGATCCATTACCACGTGTCGCCGCAGTCTTTAATATTCCCTTTTCATACTCCAATACAATCTTTAAACCATCTATTTTTAATTCACATATATATGTGGGGGAAATATCTTTTTGAAATGCAGCTTTGAGTATTTTCTTCACACGCATATCAAAGACACGAATATCATCTTCGGAAAATCCATCATTGAAAGACCATTGGGCTACTTTGTGTGGAACTTTCTTAAATTCAGGAAGTGGAGCCCCCGCAACACGTTGTGATGGAGAATCGGGGGTAACAAGCATAGGATACTGAGTCTCGATATCTACGAGCTCCTTTTTCAAGGAATCCAGTGCTTCATCAGAAATATCCTGCCTATCGAGGACATGGTAGTTGTAGCGGTGTTTTTCGATGGAATTCTTGAGGAGGGCGAGACGCTCGACCACTTCCTTTGGAACCTCTTTAGGGGCTGATTTCATGGGGCTATCTTAGCAAAAAAACTGCTAAGATGCCCATCAATGAGAAAAGGTGGTATAGAGACCTCGTTCAACACGTCGTGGGCTTCCCACATCGCACGAACTGTAACCACGAGATTCTATGTACAGATCAGTCGAGAATGCATCACGCTTTTTCTTCTCCACAACAACACCAAAACATATTCCGGATGATGTTTGGATGCTAAATTTTGAAGTGGTGGTTGCTGTATCGTTCGCCCCTAAATTGACCAACACACTAGTAGGAGATACTGTTCCACACTCAAGATTACTTGAAATATCATTAGCACTACTTCCAACTAAATCATTCCCATCTTTGTAGGGGAAAAACCTAGCTCCACCAGTGGCTTCAACATTGTTTTCATAATAAAGAGCACACTCAAGACCAGTATCTGCAGCATAGAAAGCAGACTGAGAATCTTTACCTGCCGATGAAAGAAGGACCTCGGTCAACGCAATATGAGCAATGGACATGGCAACCGAAAGGATGAGAGAGACAATCAATGACGCGTAAAGAAGAGTAAAGCCTTTCATAAATTTTTATAAATATTAAAGACATGTTCCGAGACCGAAAAATTCCTGTCTCCTAACGGTCCCGCCGACCAGGAAATAGTTGAGGTAACTATCACTTCATCACCTGATGTACCGACAGGAGTAATGGTGACAAGGCGTTGGAACTTCGTTTTAACATTAGG
>CALRBL010000039.1 GCA_943354075.1 Candidatus Nomurabacteria bacterium
GTAAAAGATGTCGGTCTTCGCTACACTATCGTTCGAGGAAAACTCGATGCGACAGCCGTCGACAAGCGAATGAAGAGCCGTTCAAGATACGGTGCGAAGCGTCCAAAAGCGAAAAAGTAATCTCGCTCTCTAATTCTAACTAATAAAAATATATGCGACGAAAAGTAAAAAAGCAGCCAGCGCCTGCGCCAGACAGCAAATACCAATCAGAGAAGATCTCGAAGTTTATTAACTATGTTATGGAGCGTGGAAAGAAAGACATTGCCCGCAGCGTAGTTTATGATGCATTCGATATCATCAAGACAAAAGAAAAAGTGGAGAATCCTTTGGAAATCTTTGACACCGCACTCAAGAACACCGCCCCTCAGATGGAAGTCCGCTCACGACGTGTGGGAGGTGCCAATTATCAGGTTCCTCGCGAAGTGCGCGAAGTGCGACGCAACTATCTCTCAATGAAGTGGATCGTAGATGCTGCCCGAGCAAAGAAGGGAGCACCGATGGGTTCCAAGCTTGCCGATGAGATCATCGCAGCTTCAAAGAACGAAGGAGAAGCAGTGAAGAAACGAGAAAATACTCACAAGATGGCAGAAGCCAACAAGGCATTTGCTCACTTTGCGTGGTAATCAGCGCCAGCTGATTTTCAAAAAAAGCCCCGATAGTGGGGCTTTTTTGTTATACTATTCTCATGACATTTATTATCATGGTGCTTTTGGTGATTTTCTTTTTAATTATTCATAATCGGTTAGGAGTTATTGAAAATTTATTAGAACAAATTAAGAAAGGGGGAGTAGTGCCTGCAGTTAAACCTACAACTGTCGCACAGGTTCCTACACCCGTTTCAACTTCAGTGCCGGTTTCAGCCGCTGCCCCTGTTCAGTCGATGGCGGAATCTATTCCTCAACCAGTCGCCGCATCAATTTCAAAACCGATAGAACCGGCTAAGATGCCCATCAAGGAATCTTCGGAGGAGACACTCGGACGAACTCTCGGTATCATCGGTATTTTTGCAGTGCTTTTTGGTGTCGCGTTCTTCTTGAAGTATGCATTTGATAATAATCTTATCGGTATCACTGGCAGACTCGTTCTTGGGGCGGGTGTTGGACTTCTCGGTCTTGTACTCGGACGTCTCTTGAAAGCAAAGTACGAAATGTACAGCCACATTCTTTCAGGAGGAGGAATCGGTATTCTTTTTGTGACTGCTTACACCGCACATGTTCTTTACGATGTTATCTCTGCTCCTATCGCATATCTACTCTTCGGCATCATCACTCTCATTTCAGTAATTCTCAGTATCAAGGATGGTAAGATGCTTCTCGCTGCGATTGGCGTGTCCGCAGGATTTTTCGCACCACTTCTCATCTCACTCGGTAATGAAAGCTTCGTCAGTCTCTTTACCTACATGCTTATCATTAATGTTGGAGTCGCTATTATCTCCTACGTATATCGATGGGCAGGACTTCGCTACATTTCTTTTATCGGTACCATCATCTCTGTTTCTTCATGGTTCTACCGAGTCGAAGATGAGTCTTCACGCTATCTCTTTGCGGTCTTCATTACTTTGTATTTCCTTATCTTCCTTGCGACAAGTATCTTCCATCACATTGTGCGCAAAGAGATGTCGGTGGAAGGGGATGTGGTCTTCGTCATGGTAAATGCCTTGTGGTATGTGTCTCTCGCATACCCAATCCTTCACCCACTCTATCCTGATGGGATGGGCATCTTCATGGCGCTTGTCGGTCTTTTGTATCTTGCAGTTGGGTACTTCTCATTCATTACTCACAAAGAAGACAAACTTCTGAACGCCGCTCTCCCTCTCACAGGACTCTTCTTCTTTACTATTGCGATCCCTATTCATTTCGACGGAGGATGGACTACCTCAGCGTGGCTCATCGAAGCACTCTGCCTTTGCGTCATTGATTTCAAGATCAACGGCAAGAGATTGTACAAATATGCGATGGTCGTGTACTTCATCGGTCTTGTCAGTCTCTTCTTCGATTCCTTTAGTCTTGGATATGTTCCAGGGGATCTCTTCTTTATACCGATATTCAATGAACGCTTCATGACCTACGCAATCGCGATCGTTTCAGGACTTCTCATGGCGTACGTCATTAGCAGGGCAGTCAAAGAATCGACTGATACGGATGTTCAGGATCTCAAATCCCTCCCTGTATTTCTCGGTGTGATTACACAGATTATCACCATCTATCTTTTCACAACTGAAATTCATTATTACTTTACTCACGAAGCGTCGGTTAGTCGCACCGCAACTTCATCAGGTCTTGAAAATACCGTCATCTCTATCGTGTGGGCACTTTACGCAGCATTTCTCACGGTCATTGGATTTGTAAAACATGCCAAGCCGTTCCGTATCTTTGGTATGGCACTTTTCCTTCTCACTGCAGTTCGTATTTTCCTCAGCCTTTGGGAGCTTGGTCCGTTGTATCGCATTGTTACTTCAATCATCTTCGGAGTCATCGCTCTTTCTGCATCGTTCTTGTATGCTCGATACAAAGATAGAATAAAAGCATGGTAAAAAAGCTCGTACAAATCTTTCTTTGGATAGTCGTTGTTATACTCTCAGTACTCTTTCTCACCGCCTTCATCGTCTCCCTCAAAACTCCTCGCATGGATCGCGATTTCGAAGAGGCTTCGAAGATCTTGCCGGATATCACAATTTCGACATCGTCTTCGTCTACAATGATCACCATTGCACACGTTCGTGATTGGAGATACAAGAAAGGGGAAGTGGTGTCGAACAACTACTATGACGAAACCTTTGACCTCTCCAAGATGAAGCAGGCCTATCTCCTCTTCAATCCTTTCGGAAAATGGGAAGGGGTCGGGCATTCGTTCTTCGTATTCGAATTCGAGGACGGCAAATCTATTTCGGTGTCTATCGAAGCACGGAAGGAAGTCAGCGAAGAGTACAGTGCTGTCCGAGGCTTCTTCAATGAGTATGAATTGTGGTATGCGTTCGGCAGTGTAGAGGATTTCGAGTCCCGTCGGATCGTATATTTCGATGAGGAGCTCTACAAGTATCCGCTTTTTATTGCCACTTCTTCCGCGCAAGCGCTATTTCTCGACCTTTCCCGTACTGCTGAAAAGCTCGAAACCGTGCCCGACTTTTACAACACGCTGACTTCGAACTGCACCAATTTGCTCGCTGATTCTACTAATCGGGTCAAGAAGGGAAGCATTCCATTCCATTATTCCCGTCTTTTTACAGGTTTTGCTGATAATCAGCTGTATGACCTTGGATTTATCCCTCACGACAAGCCATTTTCTGAGATATACAAGGAAGCGAGGATAGACGAATCTTTTCGATGGTAGTATTATGGAGGCAAGTAATATTCGATAGGTGTTACTTCTTCTTCTCTTTCAACTTACGGATACTAAGTCCTGCAAGTACGAGCCCTATCAAGGTAATCAAATATCCAATGTAAACTGATTGTGGTGTAGTGAACTCCATCTCGAAGTCATCATCTGCCCATGTAAGCATAAACCCAGGTGTCGCCATGTAGACAGGGTTTCCTGAAGTATTCTTCCAAGCGGGGAAATAACTTTGCTTCACGATGATAGGTAAAGGTGCGGAGGAATCCGCGCCTTTTTTAATGTCTACTCCGATGGTCTTTTCGTATATCTTCACGGCTTCTACTGCAGTATCTCCTGGTATCGTCTCGATACGGATCTTCCATAGAGTTGAAAACAGTTTGTCATAGTCACTGTCAGTGCCTTTTCCTGGAATGATATGGATCTTGTTGCTAGTTTGAAGTTTCTTCAGTCTCTTGAAGAGCGGGTCGCTGCTTTCTGTGAGAATGAGTGGATGATCTTGGCTGAATTTGTCGAGCATATCGAAAGTTTTTTCTTCGTCGTGATAGCTATAGTCACTGATGAATATTGTCTCGAATCTCCCGAAATCCTCCTCATCAATATTTGTAGAGGAGGATTTTGCGAACACGTATCCGAGCTCTCCTCTCTTCATTACTTGTTCTTGTATGCGCACGTAATCAAAACTGTTATAATCACGCTCCTTAAAATTTACCAGAACAAAGGAAAGTATTGGCTCGTAAATGGGGATAGTGGCGGAAAGAATATCTTTTTTGAAGGTGTATATTTCCCACTTACCGAAATCTTTCTCAAGTTCGATTCGATTATTTTTTTTGAGAAAGTTTTTCATTTCAGCACTTCTGACAAGCATTTTTTGAATCCCTGCCAGTTCTGCAAGATCGAGGCGTCGGTCGAAGTCTTGCTTTAGAAAATCATCATCTCTTGCAATATAGCTGCGAAATCCCCATAGATCACTTGAGACAGAGAGGGTATTCCTAATAGGGGTCATAAAGACTGAATTAATAGAAGCTTCACGAAATATGGCGATAAGGGAAGTGCTTGATGCGTTTCCCGCAATCGCGGTGTATGTAAAAGAGGCTGGCTCATTTCCAAACCATGCCATTTCTACTGATACAAGACCTTTTGATTTTGATAAGTAGTTATCTATCATTCTATAGTGATCGTTTTCATGGGATGAATAAAAACCTGCATAATTTTTATCAACGGGTATTTTTGTGTTGGTAAAGATAAAGAATATCGAAATTATAATGAGACCTACTATGAGCTCAATATTTTTCTTTTTCAACCACATTTCTTTTGCGATATATGCACCTGAAATACATGAGAAAAAGTATATACATGCCAGCCATCGTGGAGCGTGTAGGGGAAGAAAAGGTATGTATTCTCCCACATTTATTCCAATTAGAAAAAAAGTCACGAATGATGAAGAGGTGATTGCTAGCATTGCTCTATTGTTCCTTCTCCATGCGATTATTGCTGCCCACACAAAGATGATAAAGAGGTGTCCCCAGTGATGAAGAAGTATTTTGGAAATGGAAAGATTGTCCATAAATCCTAAGGGGATAGTGACAAAGTAGCGATAATGCATGAGCATTGGTACGTACCATGCCATTACAATAAGTGTGGGGATGAATCCAGACATAAAATAAAGAACACAAAGATCTCGTGTCTTTTTAAATCCTTCTTTTCGAGCCTCTATGATTCTAATGGATACATATATGAAATAAAAAAGAGCAGCAAATAATACCGTGTGAATGCTGGTAAGAAATACTATGGTCAAAAAAACACCCGCTATGTATTTATTTTTATTATTTTTCTCAATCTCTAGAAAAAAGCCAAGCCAAAGAAAGAAGAATAATGAAGCCATGAGTTGGGCTACTAGAGCGGTTCCAAGTCCTGAGCGGAGGATGATGCCGAAATTATTTTCGATACCATAAGCAGACATGAGGATAACAGAAGATATACCGGCGATCCAAAAGCTTGTTTTGGTCTGACATATGCGTTTGGTTAGCCATGCAATAACACCGGGGACTGCAACTGAGAGTAGTATGGTAGAAATCTTAAATAGTGAGAGAAAAGAAAAAGGGAGGATATGGTGTAGGATTGCGAGTACAAAATA
>CALRBL010000040.1 GCA_943354075.1 Candidatus Nomurabacteria bacterium
TCGATGTTGATGCAGTTGTTGCACTCGCAAAAAAAGCCGGCAAGCTCGTCACTGTCGAAGAGCACCAAATCATAGGAGGTCTTGGAAGTGCAATTACAGAAACCGTTTCAGAACATTTTCCTGTGCCTGTCATCCGAATTGGAGTAAAAGATCTTTTTGGACAATCAGGAACTCCCGCAGAACTCATCGAGCACTATGGAATGGGAACCAAAGATATAAAAGCGGCGGTAATGAATTTGATTAAGTAGAAGTGGCGTACTACAATATATTCAAATGAAAATTAAAATTGACGGCACGTACAAGCACTATAAGAACGGCAGCCTCTATAAAGTCATCGCTCTTGCAAAAGACAGTGAGACTCTACAGGACATGGTCGTGTACGAAGCGTTGTATGCAAATCCACTTTCTCGTATTTGGACCCGCCCGTATTTCGAATGGACTGAAGAAGTCACCACTAAAGATGGTGCAAAAGTGTCACGCTACACTCTCCTCGATTCAGAATAATTTCTGATTACTTTCTTAATTTAGATCTCCTTCGCTACGAATTCTTTCGGAGCACTCTTCATGTATTCCAAGAGGCGTACTTCAGAGAGAAGTCCTTCTTGTGCGCCGACATACTGAACGACTGACATTGAGTTGATCGAAGCCCATGCCATTGCTTCAGGAATTCCTTTTCCACGCATGATTGCGGCAGTAAAGGTGGATCCGAAGGCATCTCCGGCACCTGTGCGTTCGTAAGGCTCTTTTGGATCGGGGTAAAGCGGCATGAACCATGCTTTGCCGCTTTCGCTGTCGTACGCATATGAGCCGTTTGGACCATCTGTGACTACAACAATCTTGGGACCAAGTGCTGCGAGTTTCTTCATCTGTTCTTTGACCTCACCTGCAGACTTTAGAATCTTTTCGGCTTCTTCGACGTTACAAAAGAAGATGTTGGTGTTTTTGTAAATACCGGCAAGAGCTTCGGTTCCAAGTGAAATTTGAAAAGTTCCTGGTTGGAATGCGACATTTACATCGGGATTGGCGATAAGATATTCTTCGATCTTTTTATGGAAAGGAAGAGAAGTTTTTGAAAGGGAACTTAGGTAGATCCATTGCGGCTTCTCCATCTTTGGGAATTCGTAATCATATTCTTCGTGCTTGATGAGAATAGTGCGTTCGTTGTGGAACCAAAGTACGTAATGGTAGTTGGTTTTCTTTCCCGCATTCACTTTTACAAAGTCAGTGTGGACTTTGTCGCCCTTGAGATGTTCGATGCATTCCTTTCCGTAGCTGTCATCACCGACGTTGGAGAGTAAGTATGATTCAAAACCAAGACGAGCGAGTGAGACAGCTGCATTTGCGCTGTTTCCAACGGCAGGAAGAACGGTTGCGAAGTCGAAGGGGATCTTGTCCCCGAAGGTCATGCAGATTTGGCGAGTCTTGTGGTCCGCACTATACGTCTCTTCGGCCTGTGAAAGCCTGATAAATGCATCGACGACAGTATCGCCGATGGCGAGTAATTCTATTTTTTTAGTCATATGGAGTCGATTATATCACAATATTCTGAGCATCGTTTTGATTATTTATTGAGGTTTTCTTTGGGTTTATTTGATTGAGCAGGTGATACAAATGGAGGATGCTTAAACACTTCATGGAATGGATAGGTTTGAAACAAAAGCTTGATAATGCAGCACACAAGCCGCCCTTATTTAACGAAGGTGAGATATGGTGGTGTCACGTCGGTGAGAATATCGATGTGGAAATAAATGGAAAAGGAGACCAGTTTGCCCGTCCAGTGTTGATTTTCAAAAAATATAATCAATTTTCATTTTTTGCTCTACCTTTTACTACTAAAAACAAGAAAGGGACTTGGTATGTTTCTTTTGCATTTAAGGGAATTAAACAAACATTGAATCTGAGTCAAGGTAGATCGATGAGTCATAAGAGGCTAAGGCAGTGCAATGGTAAGATCACACCTAAAGATTACACGAGAGTTTATAATTTATTTTTAGTCCTTCATAAAATAAACCCCCGCCTTTTGGGCGGGGTCGTGACGAATGTCAAAAAGCATCTACCTGATGCATACCAAAATAATAGCAACTTACTTGGCGATGTCAAACAAGATTCATGTTATAATGGTCCTATGACCTACAAAGAAACTATCGCTGACGCCCTAAAAAGAGGTGTCGCTATCGGACATTTCAACATTTCAAACATCGAAGGATTCTGGGCGGTAGTGAATGCTTCTAAAAAACTCGACGTGCCGGTGATTATAGGCGTATCAGAAGGTGAGCGTGACTGGATTGGAGTGAAAGAAGTAAAAGCTCTTGTTGATATTGCAAAAGCAAACGGAGCAAAAGTGTTTTTGAATGCGGATCACACCTATTCATTTGAACGAGTGAAAGAAGTGGTGGATGCGGGATATGATTCTGTCATCATCGATTGCGCAAAATTGCCTTATGAAGAGAATGTGAAGATCACCAAGCAATGCGTGGATTATGCGAAGAGTGTGAATCCTGAAATTCTTGTCGAAGCAGAGTTCGGCTTCATTGGATCGTCTTCAAAGATTCTTGATGTGCTCCCCGACGGTGCAGCACAAGACGAAACAGACCTTACTTCTCCCGAAGAGGCGGTCGCATTCGTGGCTGCGACTGGTATTGATCTTTTTGCACCGGCAGTGGGCAATGTTCACGGCATGATGCGCACAGGAAAGAATCCCCACCTTCATATTGATCACGTAAAAACTATTTCTGATGCCATCAAGTTGCCGTTGGTGCTCCATGGAGGATCGGGAACTCGCGATGAGGAATTTGTTCAGGCGGCAGAAGCCGGCATGGCCATCATCCATATCTCCACCGAGCTTCGCTTTGCCTTCCAATCAGCCCTTAAAGCATTCCTCGCGGCCAATCCCGATGAAGTCGCTCCTTACAAGATTATGAAGGAACCACGAGAAGCGATGCAGAAGGTTGTGGAGGAGAGGTTAAAGTTGTTTAACAAGCTAGTTTAGGTAATACAATGACTCCCATTGCGCAATGGGAGTCATTGCGCTATAGTGTGCAAACTTATGACAATTTCATTAAAAGCGACCAAGCGCGACTTGGCAGTAAAACTTCATAACATTCGAAAAGAGGGCAATATTCCTGCTGTTTTTTACGGTCCAAAGGAAGCCTCAACACCTATCACACTTTCCGAGGTTGAATTCGTAAAAGTATGGAGAAAGGCCGGAGAATCATCAATTATCGCTCTTGAGGCAGAAGGTGAGACCCACGATGCACTTATTCATGAAGTAGACGTAGATCCTGTTACGAGCAAGGTTCGTCACGCTGATTTCTATATCGTAGAAAAGGGAAAGAAGGTTCAGGTCCATGTTCCTATCGTCTTCGAAGGAACCGCTCCTGCCGTCAAAGAACTTGGTGGTACCCTTACTAAAGTGCTTCATGAAGTTGAGATCGAAGCAAAGCCAGCCGATCTTCCACATGAACTCGTTGTATCTGTCGACTCTCTTGTTGATTACGAAGCCCGAGTCATCGCGAAGGATATCAAGCTTCCTTCAGGTGTTACTCTTATCACTGATCCAGAAGAAGTGGTGGCTCTCGTATCTGAAGTGAAGGAAGAGGTGGAGGCTGCCCCTGTTGACCTCTCAGCAATCGAAATCTCTGTAGAAAAAGGAAAGAAAGAGGAAGAAGAAGTTCCAGCAGAATAAGTAGTAATAACAAAAGAAAAAAGAGTAAAGAAATTTACTCTTTTTTCTTTTGTTTTTGGTATACTTAATTAATATGCGCAAATTATTCACTTTCCTGTTCATAACTCTCTTCTCTCTGTCTGTTTTCAGTATGGTAGCATTTTCTCAAGAAGATCTCTCACCTGCAGAGCGTGCCAAGCTTGAAAAAGAGTTGGCTGACATCGAGCGTCAGATTCAGCAGCAGCAAAATATTCTTACGACAAAAAAAACCGAAGGACAATCCATCAGTCGTGACATTTCGATTCTCGATGCCCAGATCAAGTCCGCACAACTAAAGATCAAAGCGCACAACATTGCCATCGACAAGCTTGGGAAGGACATCACTGTTAAAGTAAAAAATATCAATAGTTTGAGCGAACGGATTGATGAAGATCACAAAGCACTTGCTGACATGATCAACCAACGCAATCAACTCGATTCGTATTCGATTGCAGAAGCATTTCTTGCAAAGAGAAATTTTGCCGATTTCTTCCAAGATTTTGATGTGCTCGCATCTCTTCAAGAAGATCTCACCAAGACTCTTATGGATGTAAAGGATGCAAAAGCAGAGAATGAAAATGAGAAGCAGAATTTGAGCAGTAAACGTGACAAAGAAATCGACACAAAGGTGAATGTCGAAGCGGAGCAAGCAAAGATCAAGGTAGCTGAAGCTGAAAAGAAGAAGCTTCTCGCGCTCAATCAACAGGATCAAAAATCATATCAGACGTTGATTGCGCAACAGCAGGCGAAAGCAAGTGAGATTAAGAATAAACTCTTTCCACTTCGTGATGCAGGAGCTATTAAGTTTGAAGATGCGCTTGCCTATGCAAATACTGCATCACAAAGCACTGGTGTTCGTCCTGCTTTCATTCTCGCTATTCTCCAGCAGGAAAGTAATCTCGGTGCAAATGTGGGAACTTGTTATATGACTGATGATACGACAGGTGCAGGAGTAAAGATTGGAGATGGTAGTGCGATTCTTAATGTTATGAAGCCTACTCGCGATGTTCTTCCATTCCTCGAAATTACAAAATCACTTGGACGTGATCCTCATAAAACTCGCGTTTCCTGTCCTTGGACTATTGGATATGGAGGAGCGATGGGACCTTCCCAGTTTATTGCTTCGACGTGGATGATGTACAGGGATCGTTTAGCAAGTGCTTTGAACAAGGCTAATCCCGATCCTTGGATGCCTAAGGATGCCATTACCGCCACTGCTTTTTTCGTGGGGGATCTTGGAGCAGGAGCCCAGACCTATACCGCCGAACGCAATGCCGCCTGCCGCTATTATTCTGGCTCAGCCTGCGGCCCAAACAGCGCCTTTTACGGTGACCAAGTGGTCGCACGAGCCAACAAAATCCAAGCCGATATCGACATCTTGCAGCAATAAGCATTATCTGGTACTCTAGGACAACTATGAAAAAAGATACCCATCCTGCATATTTTGCCGATGCTACCGTCACCTGCGCCTGCGGAACGGTCTATAAGATTGGTGGAACAAAGGAAAAATCAAACATTGAAATCTGCTCTCAGTGCCACCCAGTTTATACTGGAAACGAGAAGGTGCTTGATACCGCTGGACGAGTGGAGAAATTCAAGACACGAAAGGCAGCTACTAAGACTAAGAAGTAACGATGTTAAAGTCCGGAAGGACACAAAGTATTTTCTTCGCTTGTTTCGATTTTACATCGAAAATGGCTA
>CALRBL010000041.1 GCA_943354075.1 Candidatus Nomurabacteria bacterium
GAACGTATTTGTGTTGTGTCATTTTTTTGTGGAATTAATTGATAACTTGTATGTTTATAGTATAGGTGAACAGTAGTTCACCTGTCAACATAAGTTATCAACAGTCCACACTTTTTACCTCCAAAGACCTAAAATCAATCCAAACATAAAGAAAATAACAAACTGATATCCAGCTTGAATCAGGAATTTTGTCCACTTTACCTTTGAAGAATCATTGTTCCAGATCACTGTGCTTGCGATTGTCGGAACAATAAAAGCGAGCCAGATAGGAAACCACCCCATAGGGGCATAAGAAACAACATATGCCTGAAGAAGTACCATAGCAAACTGTATAAAATAAAGATTTCTTGCACCCTTTTGCATTTTTCTTCTCTCTTCAAGATCAAGAGCGGTAGATCCATTCACAGACATCCATTTCTTACCAAAAAGTGGTCCGTACCACACATAACCGATCACCATCGCGAGTATTCCAGAAGTAACTACTGCCCATAGATTGATTTCCATATATTTACGTTAAAAAATAATAATCCCAACAGCGTTTCCGCTATTGGGATTATTATACCAAACTAACTCAAAAAAGCTGCTATGAGTTACTCTACAAAAGTAAACGCCTTTCCCTTCTTGTTTCCACGACCGGTTCGGCCGATGCGGTGGATATAATCTTCGTGAGTGGTAGGAAGTTCGTAGTTGATAACATGCGAGATGTCATTGATGTCGAGACCTCGAGCAGCAACGTCGGTGGCTACCATGATGTTCACGCGGTTAGCCTTGAAATCATCGAGAGCTCGCTGACGTTGAGACTGATTCTTGTTTCCATGAATAGAAACTGATTTGAAACCACGCTTCAAAAGCACATCAGAAAGTTTTTCTACTCCATGCTTGGTCTGTCCGAAAACGAGAACCTTTGCGAATCCTTCGGTCTTCAAAAGATCTGCAAGGGTATCGATCTTGGTCCAACCTTCTTTTACGCGAACGATGTCTTGTTCAATATTCTTAGCGGTGTCCTGGGTCTTCACTGAGACTCGTACAGGATCGGTAAGGAAATCTTTGATAAGACGATCAATTTCGGGTGAAAGGGTGGCTGAGAAGAAGAGTGTCTGTCGGTTTTCTTTGCTCATCTTAGACATAAGAAGCTTCATATCGTTAATGAATCCCATATCAAGCATTCGGTCGGCCTCGTCGAGAACAACGGTCTTGAATCCTGAAAGGTCGAGTGCTTTTCGTTCGATCAAATCCTTGATACGTCCTGGTGTTCCGATAATGAATTCGTTGTGATAACGAAGACCAGCAAGCTGGCGACCAATAGGCATTCCTCCGACACATGTGACAGAGTGCATACGAAGATCCTTAGCGAATCCTGCAAGCTCGTCGTTGATCTGGAGCGCGAGTTCGCGTGTAGGAGCAACGATCAAAACTTGTTCACGCTTTCCCATGAGCACTTTGTTGATAAGGGGAATAAGAAAGGCCGCAGTCTTTCCTGTACCGGTGTTTGCGATACCAACGATATCTTTTCCTTCAAGGATATGAGGGATAGATTCATCCTGAATAGGCGTTGGGAACTTGTATCCCTTGGCGATAATATTTCTCTTAAGACCTGGAAGAACTTTAAAGTCTTCGAAGGTGTTTGTGTGGACATACGCAGGAGCTTCGACGATAGGACCGTCTACAGGCTTGCTAATGTATCGAGAAACGTCGATACGCTTTGAAGTAAAGCGGTTTCCTCCACGGCCTGGGCCGCGAGAACCGAAGCCACGGGAACCTCCGGAAGACGCAGGACGTGAACCTTTGTATCCACCTCTTGATGAAGAGGGTTTTGATGCACTGTGGCGATCGAAAGATCCCACATTGCGAGTAATTTTGTATTGCATTCTATATGTTAAAGGCGATAACGCCCTATAACCATTGAGCCGATTAAATAATAAGTCGTGGCCCGGTCTCTAAGGTTAGGGTAAAGATTGATGCCTCTACTAGTTGGAGAAAAGATTTTAAAATCTGTTCATTGAACCCCGGAGAAATAAGTTACCTAGCTACTATAGCAAAGATTCAGGAATTGTCAACAAATTTCAAAAGGTGAAATATCACCCAAGGAAGATTCCTCGAGCGGTGAGCGGAGTTTTTTATTATCTTTTATGTAATCTTAAAGCTCGTCGATCGCGTCATTTGCAAGATCTTCTGCATCTTCAGCGTAATCAACAGCATCGTCGTAGTCTTCGTCATCAAAAGCTTCTTCGGCGTCATCGAGTCTGTCTTTGGCTTCATCAAGAAGATCTTCTGCTTCGTCGGTATCTTCTCCATCTGCCTGAGCATCGTCAATCATATCTTCAGCGTCATCGATTACATCCTTAGCATCGTCGATTGCATCTTCAGCATCGTTTTCATCCTCATCGTCATCACTATCTTCGCCAATTGCATCTATTGCGTCATCGATGAGATCTTCAGCTTCGTCAGCCAAATCTTCTGCTTCGTCATAATCTTCATCATCGAAAGCAACCTGCGCATTATCGAGAGTATCTTCGGCTTCGTCGATAAGATCTTCGGCTTTGTCTACATCTTCACCATCATCATCTGCAAGCTCGATTTCATCGCGTGCTGCGTCGATATCGTCTTCGATATCATCCAAACGGTCTTCGAGTTCGTCTTCATCGCTTTCACCCCCTGCGTCTTCGAAAGCATCTTCGGCATTTGAAAATGCATTATCGGCATAGTCGAGTGCTTTATCAAACTTTCCTTTGAAATATGCTCGAGCAGCTTCGAAGATATCATCTTTAGCGTCTTCGAGATTGCTTTCTGAGCTTCCTGTATCAAGCCCATCCTTCTGAGCATCTTCTATCTCATCTTCAGCACTTAAGATCATATCAAGAGCTTCTATGATCTGTTCACGTGCATTTTTATCAGCATCTAATATGGAAGGAGTTTGATTTTTTGCTTTAAGAGAAGCGATTTCGGCATTGAGTGAAGCGATTTGATTCAAAAGAGCAGTATTTGAAGATCCTATTACTGCAGGTGGAGGCACTATAGAACCTCCACCTATTACTTGTTCATATTTTTGTTTTGAAATGGGACCGAAAGTTCCACTTGCGGGATTAATATCATTTGCTGCCTGCCATTTCATTACCGCAGCACGAGTACCCGCACCAAAGAGAGTGGTCTCATATCCGGCAGATCCAACACCTGATACAGAAACAGTCATTCCTACGCTATTGAGATAACGCTGGAGACAACGAACATCCTCTCCTGATGATCCAACATCAAGACTACGAGAAAAGGCACACTGCACTACAGCCGCATCCGAAAATACGGGAATCAAAATAGTAAAAGTAAGAACGAAAAGAAATATATATTTTTTTATACTTCTAATTTTATTCTATTTTAAAGATTAGGCAACCTATTTAAGGTCATTTTTCCGGATACTCTCAAACTTCTTTTCGAAATAGTTTTCGGAATCTTCTATATCTTTTGCAAGGTCTTTAAGGAGAAGCTTCTCTTCAAGAGTCAGCCTGCCCTGAGCAACTGGCTTATCCTTAAGCTCTAGATATTTTTTGACATCATCCTTTAATACTTCAAAGATCTTATGGGCATTACTTCCCGTCTCAATAAGATCCTTCTTCACTCTTCTTCTCATGAGAACAATTCTGTAGAAACCGACATGGAGGAGATATGCTAGCAACATGAGAAGTGCTGCGAGCGGCACAAAAACAGAGAGAAGATCAATTATTCGTGACCCTATCTTGAAGAAGTGCGTGTTCTCGGCAATAATGCGCACTTTCTCAGAAGGTTCACTACTTACTGAACTATTAAGCACGTTTTCGGCCCACACAGTGACGACCCCACTCTTCAAGACCGCATCACTTGAGAATAAGAAGGTTCCATCAATCTTGGACTGGAGGACATATTCACGAGTACTCTCACCTTCCTCTTGAACAAAGATTTTCATTTCCGTCTGAGGATAACGAGCATCTCCTGAAATCTCAAATCTGTCGCCTTTCTTCACTTTTTCAGGATAGTCAATGATACGTGGGGCGAGAAGCTTCGGAGCAACGAGTGAGAGTGTGGCACTTGCAGTGTTTCCTGCGTAGTCATGTGCAGTAATAATAATCTCATGTTCTCCAGGAGAGATAATGGGGAGAGTAGCCATTGTCTCTTTCTTACCATTTGAAGTACTCACCTCTACAAGTGATCCTTCACCTACATCAATCACAAATTTCTCGATACCGGAAAGTGTATCGGTGCCCGAAAGAGAAAGTTCGATGACACCATTCGCAGTAATCTTGTATGAAGCAGCAACATCAGTAGGAGAAGTACGGTCAACCAATATCTTCCGATGGGTGATCTTGCCCCATCCCGAAGCATTCTGGAGTCGGAGATGAAGATACCATTCACCTTCAGGAAGCTCGTCAAGAGTCTTCGAGGATATTGCGGGTCTATACAAAATAGTAGGAATCGAATCCAAACGAGAACCAAGAAGAAGCTGAGAAGCAGTCACACCTGAAGGAACATTCCACTTGAATTGAGCTCCACTGAGGTTGTACCACTTCTCTTCATCAGGCATGACCAGAGACGAAATAAGAGGGGCTTGGGGAACAGATTGTGTTACTACAGGAGGAGGAACTAAAACTGGTACGTCAATACTTTTGGGAACAATAGAGATGGTGGCAGGAGAAGCAGATCCAATAACATTAGTTCCCTGTCCATCATTAAGTCGTATCGCTGTATTTGAAAAAGAAAGATTCGCAGATCCTGTTGCTTTCGCCACAAAATTAACCTCAAATACTTTTCCGGAATTTCCCGTAAAACCCGGATTAGGAATCCCTCCGTTAAAAGAAATATGTCCTTGCCCATCTGAAGTAGGAGATCCTACCCACATAGTGAACATAGATCCCGATGAGTTTATTGAACTTACAGTAAGTAAATCAGAAGAAAACGAAAGAATACCTTCTGAATTGTTAATATTCTCCGTAGGACTATCTATATATACAGTTGCTTTGACCGACTGACCCTCAGCCACTTGAGAAAGGTTGGTGACGACTCTAATATTCGCAGCATGCACCGAGAAACCCCCAATGAACATGGTGACGATGGCGAGTAATACAGATAAAATATATTTCATTTTATTTTTTAAAAAACTTGAACTTG
>CALRBL010000042.1 GCA_943354075.1 Candidatus Nomurabacteria bacterium
GACACGGAGGAAAGATGCAGAAAGAGCAGGAAGCTGCTAAGAAAGAGTCCGAAATCTCTGCTGCAAAAGCTGCAAAAGCAACCGCTCCTGCCGCAGCAGCAAAGAAATAGTCTATATTAAAGCACTACTATGAAATCTTTCCTCAAAAACTACAGACAGTCTCCCCGAAAAGTTCGCCTTGTGGCTGACTCTGTACGAGGAAAGAATGTCACTATCGCTCTTCGTGACCTTGCGTTTGTTACCAAACGTGCGACTGATCCTCTTGCAAAACTTATCAAGAGCGCAATTGCAAACGCTAAGAACAACAACAATGTCTCTGAAGAAAACCTTTTCATAAAAGAAATTCAGGTAAACAAAGGAATCGTCATGAAGCGCATCATGCCTCGCGCTCGTGGAACTGCTGCTCGTATCAACAAGCGAACAAGCCATGTCTCTATCACTTTGGAAGAGAGGGCGCCGAAGGCAGCTAAGGTGAAAACCAAAAAAACCAAATAATTATATGTCACACAACGTACACCCATACTCACATAGACTTGGTATCATCAGAGACTGGAAGTCTCGATGGTTCGGAATGAACAAGCAATACCGAGACTATCTCAAGGCAGATATTCTTATCCGTCAGTATCTCGAGAAGCGTCTTAAGGGTATGTATATCGCAGCTATCGAGATCGAACGTTCACAGAAAGCATTCCGTGTCATCATCAAGACTTCTCGTCCTGGTATGATCATCGGCCGAAGCGGTGAAGGAGCAACCAAGCTTCGAAATGATGTGGTGAAGAAACTCGCCGCTATTGGTGCAAGCCATGGTGAAGAGCTCAAGATCGACATCGAAGAAGTCCGATCTCCTGAGTCAAACGCAGCAATCGTCGTGCAGATGATTTCTGAAGGTCTTGAAAAGCGTATGCCATTCCGTCGTGTCATGAAGCAGACTGTCGAGAAGGTTATGGCAAGCCGCGATGTTCAGGGTGTGAAGATCTACCTTGGAGGACGACTCGGAGGTGCCGACATGGCCCGTGCAGAAGTATTGAAAAAGGGACGTATCCCTCTTCAGACTTTCCGTGCGGATATCGATTATGCAATCGGTCGCGCAACCATTCCTCAGGGAGACCTCGGAATAAAGGTCTGGATTTACAAGGGAGACATTTTTGCCTCAGATATAAAATAATTTTATGCTCGTACCGAAAAAAGTAAAACACCGAAAGTGGCAGACCAAGAGGGTCAACGCTAAGAAAGATACAAAGGAGACTCGTGGTATTTCTCTTGCCTTTGGTTCTCATGGCATCAAAGCAATTTCATCACACCGCATCGAATCAAAGCAGCTTGAGTCTGCTCGAAAGATTCTTGCGCGTCACGTGAGCAAGTTCGGACGTGTGTGGATCCGCGTTTTCCCTGATCGTCCTTTCACACAGAAAGCTGCAGAAGTACCCATGGGAAAAGGAAAGGGAGATCCTGCTGGATACTGCTTCGAGGTGAAGCCAGGACGAATCCTTTTTGAAATCGACGGAGTATCCGATGCGGTTGCACGAGAGGCTCTTCGAAAGGCTGGAACTAAACTTCCTGTGAAGACAAAGATCGTAACTCGCGCCATCTAATTATATGAAAAAGAAATCACTCAAAGGTACAGATCATAAGGAACTCAAAGCTATGCTCGACGACAAGTCGAAGTTGCTTGCGGAATTCCGATCCGGCATCAATGTCGGAAAGAACAAGAACGTAAAGGAAGGAAGAGGGCTCCGCAAGGACATCGCTCGCATCCTCACCGAGCTTAATACTAAGACCGTTTAAATATATGCCTACAAAAAAGACCACAACCGAAAAGACAGTCGAGACCACAGCTTCAAAGAGGCGTGTACTTGAAGGTATCGTAGTATCTGACAAGATGAAGGATACTATCGTTGTGAAGGTTGTTCGCTTTGTAAAGCACCCTAAGTATGGTAAGTTCCAGAAGCTCGGTAAGAAATTCAAGGCAGACGATAAGGGAAATACCGCTAAAATTGGCGATACTGTTGCTATCGAAGAGTGCCGACCAATCTCTAAAGACAAGCACTTCCGCCTCATCGCGCAAAAATAATTATTGAAACTTTATGATACAGCCACAGACAATTGTACAAATCGCAGATAACTCCGGAGCTAAGATCGGACGAGTTTTCAAAGTGCTCGGAAGTTCAAAGAAGCGTTACGCTGAGATCGGCGATGTCGTTGTCTTTTCGGTTCAGAAAGCAGAGCCTCGAAAGGGAGTAAAAAAGAAGGACGTTCTTCAGGGAGTTGTTGTTCGTCAGAAGAAAGCGACTCGTCGAAAGGACGGATCGTATGTTCGCTTCGATGAGAACGCAGTCGTCGTTCTCGAAAAGGGAAAGATGGAACCACTCGCTGGACGTGTATTCGGACCTATTCCTCGAGAAATTGCAGAAATGGGATATCAGAAAATTGCATCCCTAGCCCCAGAAATTGTCTAATAAAATTTATATGATCAAAAAAGGAGACAAAGTAACCATAATGACAGGAAAGGACAAGGGAAAGACCGGAACGGTTGAGACTGTATTCCCAAAGCGTGATAAGGCGATCGTTGCAGGGATGAACATCGCAAAGCGTCATTTGAAAGCTCGCCGACAGAATGGAAAGAGCGCGATTGTTGATGTTGCTTCTCCTATCCACATCTCCAACCTCAAGAAAAACGAAAAATAAAATACTTTTATGACAAACACCGAAAAAAATACATTGTACGTACAAGATAAGCTTGCAACAGCCTTCGACACACTGAAGGGGGAGTTTTCTTATGTAAACAAAATGCAGTCTCCTAAAATCCTTAAGGTGATTGTGAGCTCTGCTACCGGTTCTGTGAAGGATCCTAAGAAGAAGACTCTTATCGGAGATCGTCTTGCTCGTATCACCGGACAGAAGGCTGCTGAGAAGGCTGCTAAGAAGTCTATCGCTACCTTTAAGGTACGAGAAGGGGATGCAGTAGGATACCAGGTCACCCTGCGTGGTCCTCGTATGATGGATTTCCTTAATAAGGTCGTCAACATCGCACTTCCTCGAACCCGTGACTTCCGAGGTCTTAATGCAAACTCTATCGATGAGATGGGTAATTTTAACTTCGGAATCAAGGAGCACACTGTGTTTCCTGAGACTGCGGACGAAGAGCTTAAGGACGTCTTCGGTATGGGTATTACTATCGTAACCACCTCAAAAGATAAGGCGGAAACCAAGAAGCTCTTGGAACACCTTGGCTTTCTGTTCAAGAAGTGATAGCATTGCAAAACTTACTTATATGGCAAAAACATCTGTAATCGCACGATCCCAAAAGAAACCAAAATTCGCCAGCCGAGTGGTGAGACGCTGTTTCCGATGCGGACGTAAGAACGGCTATATGAGGGATTTCGATATGTGTCGCATTTGCTTCCGAGAGTTGGCAAATGATGGAAAGATCCCCGGCATTAAGAAGTCATCGTGGTAAAAGGCGTAAGCATTTTTCCACAATACACAGAATAAAATAAACAAAATGGACTCAATCTCAAACATGATCATAAAGATAAAGAACGCGAGCCTTCGTGGCCTTGCTACTGTATCTTTTCCCCTATCCAAGATGACCCTTTCTATCGCAAAACTTCTTGAAACTGAAGGATATCTCAAGGATGTTACGGTCAAAGGAAAGAAAGTTCAAAAAACTATCGAAGCATCTCTTGTTTACGATGAGAAAAAAGTTCCCAAGGTTACCGATGTAAAGCGAGTTTCAAAACTTTCAAAGCGTATGTACGCGGGAGTTGCTGATATCAAACCTGTGCGAAGTGGTTACGGTATCCTTGTTCTCACCACTCCAAAGGGCGTGATGACTGACAAGCAGGCAAAAACCGCAAAGGTCGGAGGAGAAGTGTTGTTTAAGATTTGGTAATAATAAATATATGTCACGCGTAGGAAAACAAAACATCATAATCCCCGACAAAACTACTCTTACTATCGTAGATGGCAATTTGACTGTAAAAGGTCCAAAGGGAGAACTCAGTCGTCACTTCAAGAATAGTATTGATATTAAGATTGCTGAAAAGCAGGTCAACCTTGCTCCTGCTCGTAATGATCTTGCAACAAAGGCTCTTTGGGGAACTTACGCGTCTCACATTGGAAACATGATCGAAGGTGTGAACAAGCCTTTCTTTAAGAAACTTATTATTGAAGGAATCGGATTCAAAGCTGAAGTTAAAGGAAAGGAACTTCACCTCGCTCTTGGATTCTCACACCCAGTTGTTGTTGCTATCCCTGAAGGACTCACCGTTGTGCACGAAAAGGGAACTCTTCTCATCACTGGTATCGACAAGGATCTTGTTGGACAGTTCTCTGCAGAGATCCGTTCTTTGAAGAAGCCTGAACCTTACAAAGGAAAGGGAATCCGTTACGATAACGAGGTTATCCGACGTAAGCAAGGAAAGAAGTCGGTATAATGTAACGAAAATATATGACACGCATCAATACCAAATCAGAACAAAGAACACGACGACGAAACCGCATCCGCGCGAAGATTTCTGGAACCTCCGCCGTACCTCGTCTTGCTGTTTTTAAATCTCTCAAATATATCTACGCTCAGCTTATCGATGATGAAGCTGGTGTTACTCTTGCCGCAGCAACTTCAAAAGGAATGAAGGCTGTTAAAGGAAAGACAGATGCTGCAAAGCTTGTCGGAACTGAAATCGCAAAGAAGGCAGGAGAGAAGAAGATTGTGAAGGCCGTTTTCGATCGTGGAGGATATATCTACACTGGTCGAGTACGAGCTCTTGCAGATGCTGCTCGATCCGGCGGACTTAACTTTTAATATTTATGGAACCAGAAACAACAACAATCCCACCAGTAACTCCTACAACTCCCGCAGCGCCTACATCTGTTGGTGCACAGGGTTTTTCAGAACCTCGCCGACGCAATGAACGAGCTCCTCGAGCAGGTGGTCCAGGTGGAGATCGAAAGCCTCGCCGCGAACCTCGCGCAAAGCCAGAGTTTGATCAGAAAATTATCGACATTCGTCGCGTGACTCGAGTGTCATCAGGAGGACGACGATTCTCATTCTCAGTTGCTCTTGTTGCCGGA
>CALRBL010000043.1 GCA_943354075.1 Candidatus Nomurabacteria bacterium
AGAAGAAAATGAAAAAGGAATGAAGGCGCTTTTGAAGAGCTGGGGGTATGTGAATGGACGATGGTCTGCGGTGTTTGGGAGATATATGTTTCTTGCGCTCATCTCACTCGCTATTGTGGCTGCTGTTCTTATTGTTCTTGTTCCAATAGTATTGTCGATGCCTGATTCTCAAATGGAACATTTGCCTTCAAAACTTGCGACATTTGCCCCTCTTTTCTTGGTGGGTAATGTTGTTCTTGGATTTATTGGAACACTTTTCCTTCAGCCTCTTCTCACTATTTATTACTATCTTCTGTATCGTGACCTCAAGGCCACGCAGATTGCACCGATGTCTCTGGAAAAAGAAAGAAGTGTAAAGAATTGGCTCACATTCTTTATGATCTTTGCGGTAGTGGCAGGCGTTGCCTTTGTTGCATTGCTCACCATGGCTTCTGTAGCTACACACTAAATTATCAGCCGCCAATGTAGTTCAGTGGCAGAACACTGCTTTCGTAAAGCAGGAACGTGAGTCCGATTCTCACCATTGGCTCTACTTAAAAAAAGATAAAGAAATTCTAAATAATTTTCTTGCAAAAGGGCTTGTCCCTGTTACATTGTGGACATGAATGGAGAAATAAAATTATCCGAACTCAACAAGGGCTTCGAGAATATCAAGAAAATAGATGAAAATGGGGTCGAATATTGGACGGCCCGTGAACTCTTTCCTTTGCTTGGGTATGCCGAGTGGCGGGCATTTGAAGAAACAATAAAACGAGCGCAACGAGCAGCTCTTGGTAGTGGTCAGAACATAGCCGACCATTTTGGTCAATTGACCAAATTAGCCGTGATGGGTTCTAATAATAATAAAAGGGAAATTAAAGATTGGAAGCTTGACCGCTATGCATGCTATCTCATCGCTCAAAATGGAGATTCTAGGATTCCAGAAATTGCGCGGGCTCAAACATATTTTGCAATCCAGACACGTAAACAAGAACTTCTAGAAGATTCGACGGAAATCGATAAAAGGATATTAATTCGTGATGAAGTCTCGAGTGAAAATAAGAAACTTTTTAAAACAGCAAAAAAAGCAGGTGTTTCAAATTTTGGATTATTCAATGATGCTGGTTACAGAGGGCTTTATGATATGCCTTTGAGTGATATTGAAAAGAAAAAGAAGATTAAGAAAGGTGAACTACTTGATCGGGCAGGATCTACTGAACTTGCTGCAAACCTTTTTCGTATTACCCAGACTGATGAAAAATTAAAGAAAGATAAGATCAGTACAAATTCTGAAGCTCAGAAAACTCACCATGTAGTGGGTAGGAAAGTTCGTCAGACCATTAAAGATATAGGTGGAACCATGCCTGAACATCTACTGCCAGAAAAACACATTAAAGAAGTCAGGAAGGAGAAAAAACTTTTGAATAAGGACAAGAAAAGGTTAAAATAACAAAATGTCTTCATATACTGATCGCATAAAGGAAATAGAAGACGCAATGCTTGATCCGGCTTTTTGGGCGGACAAAGATAAGGCGCAAGAATTGGTACAAGAGCTCAACAACTTGAAGCGTGATGGAGATCCTGAGAAAAAATATGATCGTGGAGATGCGGTGGTCACGATCTTTGCAGGTGCAGGAGGAGACGATGCTGAAGATTGGGCACGAATGCTTTTCGATATGTATCAAAAATATTTTGAGAAACGGGGATGGAAGACGGTGCTCATCCATGAACATAAGAATGATCACAATGGTATTAGGAATGCTACTTTCGATGTTTCCGGAAAAAATGTCTACGGTATTTTGAAAGGGGAGTCTGGTGTACATCGTCTTGTGCGTATCTCGCCGTTTGGTTCGAAGGGACTACGTCAGACATCGTTCGCGATGGTTGAGGTGATTCCGAAGTTCGAATACTCTACGAGTGATGTAGAACTGAAAGATGATGAGATCGAGATTACTATCGCCCGGGCCGGAGGCCCGGGCGGACAGAACGTGAACAAGCGAGAAACCGCCGTTCGTATTCTCCACAAGCCGAGCCGCCTCTCCGTGCATGTTACAAGCGAACGCAGCCAAGCTCAGAACAAAGAAAAAGCCATCGCGCTCCTTAAAGGAAAGCTCTACGTCCGCGCCGAAGAAGAGCGTCTAGCTCGCGAGAAAGGAATGTATGTCTCAAAGACCAATGACAACGAATGGGGAAATCAGATCCGCTCATACGTGCTGCATCCCTACAAAATGGTGAAGGATCACCGTACCGATGTAGAGACGAGCGATGTGGAGAGTGTGTTGAACGGTGAGATTGATGTGTTTATCGATTCCGGGAAATAGTGATAAAGAACAATGACTCCCATTGTGCTAAGATGCCCATCATATATAATGGTGTAATCCCTCATGATCTACTTCGATAATGTTTCAAAAATATATACCGACGGCTCTACTGCACTCGATAATGTGTCGTTGCGTATCGAACCGAACGAATTCGTCTCCATTGTGGGTCAGTCCGGAGCGGGGAAGACGACTCTCATCAAGATGATCCTTGGTGAAGAATATCCTACCTTTGGCGCCGTTTTCTTCGAAGAAATCGATATTCACTCTCTCAAGAAGACCAATCTCAACGATTACCGTCGTCGCATCGGTACGGTCTTTCAGGACTTCCGCCTTCTTTCGCATAAGAACGTTTATGAGAACATCGCCTTCGCGATGGAGGCCGCGGGTCGTTCCGAAGAAGAAATTGCGGTAGACGTCCCACATGTTCTCGAACTCGTGGATCTTGGAAACAAGATTTGGAATTTTCCACATCAATTATCGGGAGGAGAGAAGCAGCGTGTCGCGATTGCTCGTGCTATAGTGAATCAGCCTGATATTATTATTGCAGACGAACCGACGGGGAACTTGGATCCGGTCAACACTTACGAAATCATTCAGATCTTGAAAAAGATCAACGATCTTGGTACGACAGTGGTCCTCACTACACACAACAAGGGAGTCATCGACTCACTTGGTCGTCGTGTTATTACTATGGAAAACGGCCGTGTTGCGCGTGACGACAAATCAGGAAAATATATTTTGTAATACATCATCAATATGCTCTGGACTAAAATAAAAAGAATCATAAAGACAGGATCAAAGAGTTTTGCTCGTAACGGATCTGTTTCGGTTGCCTCTACTCTCGTAATGACCGTTACCCTTTCTGTTATCACCTCACTTATTTTTGTAGGCGCGCTTCTTCAGTCGACTCTTCAGGGAATCAAAGAAAAGGTGGATATCAATGTTTATCTCGAATCAAGTGCTACCGATAGTCAGGCTGAATCTTTGCGCACGGCACTGGACGAACGTCCCGATGTCGCATTGGTCACCTATACCACCGCTGAAGAGGTACTCGCAGCTTTCAGGGCTCGCCACGAAGGTAACCCTCTCATTGTAGACGCCTTGGACGAAGTCGGAGGCAATCCTCTTGAAGCGAGCATCAACATTCGTGCAGTAGATCCTTCTCAGTACCAAGCGATTGCTGATTTCATCCAAGAAAAGAATGTTTCCGGAGAAAATACTCGAAACATCGTCAAGAAAATCAGTTATTTGGATAACAAAGAAGCAATCGACACTCTGAGTCGCATCATCAGTTCTTCTGAACGACTTGGAATCATCATTGCAATCTTTTTCATCATCATTTCCATACTCATCACTTTCAACACCGTGCGTCTTGCCATATACACTTCCAAAGATGAAATCGCCGTCATGCGACTTGTGGGAGCATCGTCACGGTATATCAAAGGACCGTTTGTTATCATCGGAATTCTTTATGGATTTATTTCTTCAGTCATAACACTCGCTATTTTCTATCCCATCACCTATTCTCTCGGTAATCTCACCTACAACCTTGGTACGGGTATGAACGTTTTCACCTACTATCTCGCGAACTTCATGCAGATCACGGTCATTGTCATCGTTACCGGTGTTGTTCTCGGTATGATCTCAAGCTACTTGGCAGTGAAGAAATATATCAAGCTCTAATCTCTATGGAGTTGAAATCATCTTTTGTAACACCGAAAGGACAGGTGATTGATGTTGTTTATCACGAAGATAAAGATCCTCTTTTAGATATGGAAGGGAAAACTATGCAAGCCGTGCATGGTTTTTGTTTTTGTGGGGACAAGATGGTGTTGGTAAAGCATCCGACAGAAGGATGGATGCCTCCAGGCGGCTCGATTGACGAAGGAGAAACATATGAAGAAGCGTTGGTACGAGAAGTGAAAGAAGAAACTAATATGAAGGTTCTTTCACATGAATTGATAGGCTTTCAAGATGTGAATGATGGAGGAAGGGTTTTACGACAAACGCGAAGCTACTGTGTCGTCGAACCATATGGGGATTTTGTTGCTGATCCCGATGGTGATATTAGCGAGATTATCCTTATTGATCCTAAAGATTACAAGAGATATTTTGACTGGGGAGTGGTAGGGGATAGAGTTATGGAACAGGCTATTAAAAAGCACCTAAAATGTGCCTGTGGATAACTCTGCCTACGTATTGACTTTTGTTCCACAATCTTATAAGATAAAAGTCAAATATGTCCCGCAAGGGGCGTAGAGAAACCTCGACATCAACAACCACATCACCACAAAACATGAAAACGTTAGTTCTCATCGCCGGGCTTTTTGCCCTGGCGGTTACGCAGAACTCGTCGGAAGCAGCGACCATCGCAGGCTTCCGTACTATCACCTCAGTGGACTATAACGACGCATATGCAAACGGTGTACTTGTCGCCGGGACTGAAATGCAGGTCGGAGACTCGTTCCTCTCCAGCACCCCTTCTTCCGTGCTTAAGGAAGTCGGACTGTTCGGGGAATCAAATCCTTCGACGGCGCCTTGGTTGCCGGACACTGACTTTGTGTTCGGAAGCGGTGTCACAACCCACTTCAAGCTGAATTGGGACC
>CALRBL010000044.1 GCA_943354075.1 Candidatus Nomurabacteria bacterium
TTTATCATTTCCCAGGAAAGGTTTCGTCCACCCCTACCTTTACTCGTCTTGCTTCTCGAAAAGCCGATGCGCCGTCAAACCTCCCAATCTAATATGCACACTATCTCGCGTTTCTCATATCGCCGAATTATTTTTGCTGTCTTTATTGCCGTTTTCATATTGTCACTTTCTCTTTTTATGTGGGTTTCCTATCCTGCTGCTTCGATAAAGCAAGAGATTTTCCTCGCACAGGGAACAGTGCCCGCACAAATCGCTACCACCCTTGAGGATTCACAGGTGGTGCGTTCAGGATTTTTTCTTCGCGTGGTGCTCAAGTTGCGTGGTACGGCAGGTCAACTTGTTCCGGGAAAATATCTTTTCGAAGGTCGCCAAAGTGTTTTCAAGGTTGCGTCTCGTATCACTCGTGGAATTTTTGGGACTGAACAAATGAAAGTTACTATCCCTGAAGGTTCAACCAATAAGCAAGTTTCTGATCTTATTCTCGAAAAGTTTCCAGACTTTAATACAGAACTTTTCCTCGCTCGTGCACAAACAAAGCAGGGGTATCTTTTTCCTGAAACCTATTATCTTCTTTCCACTTCAACTATTGATGTGATTGACAAACTCACCGACTCATTCGATTTTCACGTTCGTGATTTACAAGCAGAAGCAATTTCTGAGGGTAAGGATTGGGATGAAATTGTCACCATGGCTTCGATTCTCGAAGAAGAAGCGGACAATACCGCAGATTTTAAAATCGTTTCAGGGATTCTTTGGAAAAGATTAGAGATTGGCATGGCACTTCAAGTGGATGTTGCTCCGGTGACTTACGAAAGACCAGGACTTCCTTCGCTTCCCATATCGAATCCAGGACTTCTTACTCTTGATGCAGCCCTTCACCCCACCACCACTGAATTTCTTTACTATTTGACGGGGAAGGATGGATTAATGCATTATGCGAAGGACTTTGAAGAACACAAGCAAAATGTCCAGAGGTATCTCAAATAAGAAGGTATATGTAGGAATGTCGGGGGGCGTAGACTCCTCTGTTTCGGCTGCACTTTTGAAAGAGCAGGGATACGATGTGACAGGGGTATTCATAAAGGTATGGCAGCCTGATTTCATGCCGTGTACATGGAAAGAGGATCGCCAAGATGCGATGCGCGTGGCCGCACATCTCGATATTCCGTTCGTGACGCTCGATCTCGAGAAGGAATACAAGAAAGAAGTGGTGGACTATATGATTGCCGAATATCGCGCCGGTCGCACGCCGAATCCCGACGTCATGTGCAACCGCTATGTGAAGTTCGGAGGATTCTTCGACTGGGCAATGAAAGAGGATGTGGATTTTATTGCAACCGGACACTACTCTCGAACAGAAGAAGGACAACTGTTGAAAGGTCGGGACGATAACAAAGATCAGTCGTATTTTTTGTGGACACTCACTCCCGAAAAACTAGAGAAGACCCTGTTTCCTGTGGGAGATATCGAAAAACCCGAAGTACGAGTGCTTGCAAAAAAGTTTGGTCTTCCAAATGCCGAGAAAAAAGATAGTCAGGGTTTGTGTTTTGTCGGCAAAATCGATATGAAAGAATTTCTGAAACATTTTATCGATGAAAAGCCGGGAGATATTTTGAATGCGAATGGCGAAGTGATTGGTCACCACGACGGAGCACTTTTTTATACGCTTGGTGAACGACGAGGTTTTACGATCACCTCAAAAACTCCAGAAGATAAGCCATATTTTGTCATTGCGAAGAATAATGAGAAAAATACGTTAACAGTATCCAATGAAAAGTACGAAGCTGGTGCAGATTTAACAATGTCTGGCATTGTAATAAAAGACACTAATTGGATCGGGGATCTGCCTACCGAAGAAAAAACTTATAAAGCTCGCGTTCGCTATCGTGGAGTACTGCATGAGGTGAAAATAAAAGCCTTTATAGATTCGACCGCTGAAATCGTTTTTCTGGATTCAGAAGATGTGATTACTCCTGGTCAATCTATTGTAGTGTATGAAGAAGATCGATGTGTGGGAGGTGGGATTATTTCCTAATGTGTATTTTTTTATAATGCCTGATATAATATTTTGTAATCATATGAAAAAAACATTATTCGCCATCATACTCTTAATCATCGCAACCTCCTCTTCCTCTACGTCTGCTTCCACCACTTCCGGAACCATCACTTCTCCCAACACATTCGCATGGAGCGAAAACGCAGGATGGATCGACTTCAATGCATCATCGACCGCTGTCACCATAACTGATTCTGAACTTACTGGTTACGCTTACTCCGAAAACCTTGGTTGGATTTCTTTGAACTGTTCAAATACCTCTTCATGCGGCACTGTCGACTACAAAGTAGCTAACAATGCAGAGGGAACACTTTCTGGATACGCATGGAGCGAAAACGCTGGTTGGATTCACTTTGCACCGTCCACATCGGGTGTCATCATCAATTCTTCAGGAGAATTCACCGGCTATGCATACGGTGAAAATATTGGTTGGATCAATTTCGATATTGATGAAGGTGCAGTGACCGACTGGAGGCCTGCAACGAGTCGAGTTTCCGCCACTCCTACAGAAGAACTTTCAGGGCGAAGAGGAAGTAGAAGAGGATTTTCAAATAATTCGACATTACCATCTACAACCCCTTCATCAACTGCAACTCCTACCACCGCACCTTTTGGTGATGCAAGTGTGAGGACAATTTCAGGTCCTACGGCGCGTGACCTTATCCTCAATGTAACTGGTGAAGACGTCCGCACTTTGCAAATCTTTCTCAACACACACGGTTTCCCTCTTGCTACAACAGGATTTGGGTCAAGTGGTCAGGAAACAAACCTCTTCGGTCCGTTGACTCGTGCCGCAGTCGCACGTTTCCAAGCTGCGAATGGTATCACTCCATCCGTAGGGTATTTCGGTCCGAAGACAAGGTCGTTTATACAAACTAACTATTAAAATATGAAAAAAATATTTCAATTCACCATCTTAATCGCAATCGCTATTCTTGTTGGAGTTTCACTTTCCTACGCAGGATCACTTACTCCAAGTGCGTCACCTGTTGCTACTTCCTACACACTTAACGACATTTATACTAGGTTAACCACCAATGCCACCACAACAGCGGGGAATCACTCACTGTCAACCTCCACCTCACCAACCGCAAGCTTCTATACTCTGACAGAGATATATGCTGGGATTCCTACGATCGATGCAACGAAGGTGCTTACTGGTACGACATATTTGGGAGTAGCAGGAAGTGCAAGTGCGGGTAATGCCACCGTACCCGAAAACGCACCGATATTGCCGCCACAGGCATTAGTTGATGCGTTTCGAACGGTTTTTACTGGTGGTGCCCCTGAATATGGCAACGACAGTATAAAACTCACAAATAGAGGAATCACTCATTTTGATCCTACTGTGATCTTTGAACGATGGAATCGTATTTCCAATAATACATGCGCGATAGATCTTTCAGGTAATGCTATTCCTGAAGGAGAAATCAATGCAATTCTCGCGGCAGTTGCCGATGACTATGATTTTGGGGATCCACAAGCGATCGATCTCTCTGGTGGAACGAATGCTGCACCTACCGGACAAGGTTTAACTGATAAAGCTTTTCTCATTAGTCACGGATGGACCGTCGTTACGAACTAATCCCCCCACTCGACAATCTCTCCCGCCTTCCTCTCCATCTTGTCCGCCTTCCGTATATATTTGAGATTCTTCTTTGGAAACAGCGGAAAGTGCGGACTTTCATCGAGTACTATCGCAAGATCATCCAATTTCTTTTCGGAGGCGATCCAGTCAATCTTTTGTTTGTTTAGGTTGAATGGCTTTGAATACGAACGCAGCGTCTTTTTTCCTGTCTTATTCACAAAATATTCATGAAAGTACGAGAGCGCTAATTCACGGATGGTCTTGTAGACTGGATCACGGAAGCGAAGGCTTACATAGTTGGTCTTTGAGACGGCACCCCAATAGCCGTTTTTTCGGTACAGTGCTACCACGTGATCGAAATCAGGCGACGCAGCCTTGAGATCAAGAAGAAGCGGTTTTTCGCCGTGGAAAGAAAGTATGAATGCCGCCAAAAGCGCACCTTCAAAACATCGTGCTTTTCGAGCGTGGAGCGTACGTAGTGCAGATGTATAGAATGCACCGCCAATCTCTAAGGTGTCCAAAAAATCCTGAATCTTGATCGGGGTCGAAAGTTTCTTGAGAATTGTGCGTTCTTCCGGGGACATTTCAAGATTATACACTATGATATAATCGTGATATGGCATGGACTTCCACCTACAAAAAGAAGATGTTCGAACCCGCGATTAATGGCGAGGGAACGCCTTTCAAACTCTCGCGTTCAAAGATCGACCTCTTCATCGAATGTCCTCGTTGTTTCTATCTCGACCGACGCCTCAGCGTCTCACGCCCACAAGGGTTTCCTTTCAATCTTAATAGTGCGGTAGATCTTCTTTTCAAAAAAGAATTTGATACGCATCGCAAAGCCAAGACTGCACATCCGTTGATGACCACCTACGGTGTGGATGCGATCCCGTTTACTCACAAAGACATAGACGTGTGGCGTGAGAACTTCGTTGGTGTGCAATCACTAAACACCGCGACCAATCTGCTGATATTCGGAGCGGTGG
>CALRBL010000045.1 GCA_943354075.1 Candidatus Nomurabacteria bacterium
AATGAGATGAACGAGCTCGATCTTCATCGTCCGTATATCGATGAGGTGGTTTTCAAATCTGCCGACGGAACAGAACTTCGTCGTGTGCCCGATGTGTTTGATTGCTGGTTTGAATCTGGTTCGATGCCATTTGCTTCAGGTCAGCAAGGATATCCCGCAGAATATATCGCGGAAGGACTCGATCAGACGCGTGGATGGTTCTACTCGCTTATCGTCCTTGGTGTTGCGCTTTATGGAAAGTCTCCGTACAAAAATGTTGTGGTGAACGGTCTCATTCTCGCAGAAGATGGAAAGAAGATGTCGAAGAGTCTCAACAACTATCCACCTCTCGCACCGCTTCTCACAAAATATGGTGTGGACTCTATTCGATATTTCTTTCTCTCTTCTCCTTCTGTAAAAGCAGAAGACACTGCATTTTCTGAGAAGAGTCTCGACGAGGTCATCAAGAAACATTTCAACCGTCTTTACAATGTGATCGCGCTTTACGATATGTATAGCGATAGTATTTCTGGTATCCCGTCTGTATCTACTGCACCTGATTCTCAAAATATTCTCGATCAATGGATTATCACACTTCTTGGAAAGACCGCTTCGACCATCACTTACCATCTCGATCGTTACGAATTCGACAAAGCTACCAAACCAATTGGAGATTTTATCGATGATCTTTCGGTGTGGTACATTCGCCGGTCACGTGATCGTTTTAAGGGTGAAGATGTGGAGGATCGTAAAATGGCTCTCTCTACCACTCGATATATTCTCATTGAATTTTCAAAGTTGATGGCGCCGTTTGTGCCGTTTCTTGCAGAAGATGTGTACCTTAAAATGTCTTCGATAGGGATGGAACGTAAAGAGAGTGTGCATCTTGAAAGATGGCCTGAATATGATGCTCCTGATGCATTGATTCTCGAACGAATGGTAGAGGTACGAAAGATAGTTTCCTTGGCTCTTGAAGCTCGTGCAAAGGCAGGTATCAAGGTTCGTCAGTCGCTTGCTCGTCTCATGCTTCGTAGTGATGAAAAAGACATTGTAGAGGACGCATCGTACGTATCTTTGATTATCGATGAGGTGAATGTGAAAGAAGTCATTCTCGACAGTGCGATCACTGATGATGTGATGCTTGATATTACTCTTACCCCTGAACTTGTAAAAGAAGGCGTTGTTCGCGAGTTGATGCGCTTTATTCAAGAAATGCGTAAGACCGCAGGACTTTCTCCAAAAGATTCGATCGTACTTACAGTTGAAACAAGCGAAGAAGGAAAAGAAGTCATCCAAAAATTCAAAGAGGAAATCATGCGGACTGCTAAAGTTGCTGATATTCTTTT
The DNA here is from genome assembly GCA_943354075.1 of Candidatus Nomurabacteria bacterium. GTDB lineage: Bacteria > Patescibacteriota > Minisyncoccia > Phycocordibacterales > CALRBL01 > CALRBL01. The sequence continues at coordinate 1,326 of CALRBL010000045.1, forward strand.
TGAAGCTACTGCGGATGGGGAAGTACTCCAGCTTGAAGAGATGAAGTTTGGTTTTCTTGTTAAGAAAATATAAAAAGCAATAAAATGCACACCATCTTTGAAACAGATTGCTTCATTCTTCGAGGCTCACCTTTGGGAGAGGCAAATAAACAGATCGATCTACTCACTAAAGATTTTGGATTGATCAGTGCAACTGCTCAAGGTGTACGTTATCTTAAATCAAAGTTGCGCTACTCACTCACGGATTTTTCTTTGGCACATGTTTCGCTTGTTCGTGGAAAAGAATTTTGGAGAATCATCACCGCAACCAAAAATGCCGATGTCTCGACTGATATTTCTTTGAAAGAGGCGAGGGAATCACTCTTTCGTATTTTTGCACTTTTGCGTCGATTGTTGCAGGGAGAAGAAGCGCATGGAGAACTTTTTGAAACGGTGAATGGAATGTTTTGTGTATTAAAGAATGTTTCCGATACGCGTCCTACCGATATGTTGCCGCGTATCTCGGCGATTGAAGAACTGACTGTTCTTCGCATTCTTTTTCTCCTTGGATATGTGAAAGATGATCCCGCACTTCGTACATTTGTCGAATCTTCTGGATTTGGAGACGATGTTCTTAAACAGTCTTCAGATGCTCGTAAAACGATGATTGCGGAGATCAACAGGGCATTGAAGGCATCTCATTTGTGATACAATTTCGTCATGTCTATTGAAAAAGATCTTGAACGGCAGCGTGAAGATGAAGAGGCAAATAAAAGCGCTATAGAGTCTGCGGCTGATAGTCTCTACAAACCAGGAGCTCCTTCCATAATCCATCGTCAGTCCGAACGAGGTCCCATTTTGGATAAAGAAGAAGTTAATCCTTCTCGCACTTTCATTCCTCCACCTCCTAAAGTGTTTCCCGATGAAGTATCAGTCAAAAAAACTAATCTCGTTTTCAGAAGATTGCTCATCGCCGCGGTCGTCTTTTTTGTTCTCTCACTTGGTGCTGCTGCTGCTCTCTATTTTTATGGAAATAACATTATCTCTTCTCGTAATATTGATATTGAAGTAGTTGCTCCGCCTTCGGTTCCTTCGAGTGACACGTTTTCGTTTGATATTAGTGTTCAGAATGGAAATAATTCAGATCTCATTAAAAGTGTCATTGTTGTTGATTATCCAGAAGGAGCGCGTTACGTAGATGACAATACTAAGCCTCTCGTGAGTGAACGTATAGAAATCGGTACTCTCGGCAAAGGGCAGATTGCAAAAAAAACTGTCTCCGCACGACTCTTTGGTGAAGAAAATGTTGAGAAGGCAATTAAAGTGCGATTTGAATATCAAGTCGAAAATTCTAACGGGCACTTTTCCAAGGATAAAGATTTTAGTGTGATACTTCGCCTTTCTCCTGTCGTACTTTCTATCAAAGCGTTGGATGAGGTGAATAACAACAAGGAGATAACTCTGGTTGCAGATGTTATTTCAAATTCAAACAATATATTGAGTAATGTGGCACTTAATGTTGTGTATCCTTTTGGATTTACTTATAAACAATCAAATCTTGAAGTTGAAACCGGTGCGCGCGGAGAATTTCCTCTCGGAGAATTGCGTCCTAACGAAACAAAGACGGTAGAGATAATAGGAACTATCAACGGACAAAGTGAAGAAGATAAAGTTTTTAAATTTAATGTAGGAACAGCAGACCCTGCACATATAGAGAAGGTAACCACCTCTCTTGCGATGTTTGTACACCAGATGAGTATTCGCGGAGATTTCCTTGCTTCATCGGTAACCTTTGGTTCCGGTCGTGACTATGGGACTCTCGGTGAGTCACTTCATGGAATTATCTCTTGGAAAAACACCCTTAATGACCCGATCAACGATGCAGAATTTGTACTTAAAATAAGCGGAGATCTTTTTGATACAAGGGAGGTGAGGGCGGGAAGTGGTTTCTTTGATTCAAATAAATCATCCATCGAATGGGACAAAAATACCGATAAAAGTCTTGAAGAGATCGCTCCGGGGCAAACGGGTAAATTTGATTTTACTATTCCACTTTTTGAATACGATGAAGCTATTGCAAAAAGAATTACCAATCCAAAGATAAATCTCACTCTTGATATTGTAGGACAAAGAGTTACGCAAAATAATGTTACCGAAAATATTCGATCATCATTTACGAAAACTGTTCCGATGGTGACCACCCTTCTTCTCGATGCATACTCCACCCATAGTACGGGACCTTTTTCAAATTCAGGGCTTATCCCTCCGAAGGCTGAAACAAAAACGACTTATACTATTGCTTTGGCTCTTTCAAATAGCGTAAATGAAATAACTGCAAGTGAATTGACCGCCAAGCTTCCAAACTATGTTACCTATGAAGGTCAGGTGTCACCATCGAGTGATAAGGTCTCATGGAACGAATCTACTCGACTCCTTCGTTGGAATCCTTCGTCCATACCCGCGCGCACCGGCTATGGTTCTTCTCCTCGTATTCTTTATTTCAAAGTGAGTATCACTCCAAGTCGTACTCAGATTGGACAGACACTGCCACTTGTTACCAATATAAGTTTTGTCGGAAAAGATGCTTTTGCTAATACGGATATTAAAGAATCTTCTCTTAATGTGACCACTTCTACCAAAGAAGGAAAGGATAATGGATTTGAGGGAGGAGTGGTGGTAGAGTAGAATGTGAGTAATAAGGTATTTTATGAACCTTAATCCCCTGTGGCCCGGCCACGGGGCCCCAGCTTCATAAAATACCTTATTACTCACTTATTTACCTGAATACATGGAACAACTTATTTCACTCTGTAAGCGACGCGGTTTTATATACCAAGGCTCCGAGATCTACGGAGGTCTTGCTGGTACTTGGGATTACGGGCCTTTAGGTGTTGCCCTCAAAAAGAATATTGAAAACCTTTGGTGGAAGCGTTTTGTGCTGGATCGCGAAGATATGTATGGAATCGATGCGGCAATTTTGATGAATCAAGAGGTGTGGAAGTCTTCGGGACACGTCGCAGGTTTTGCTGATCCTCTTGTTGAAGATATGAAGACCAAGAAGCGCTATCGCGCAGATCATCTTCTTGAAGAGAAAGGAATTGATCCTAAGGGAATGACACTTCCTGAAATGGATGCACTTATCAAGGAAAAGGGAATCAAGAGTCCGGATGGAAACGCACTTGGTGATGTGCGACAGTTCAATATGATGTTCAAGACGCATGTTGGTGCCTCAGAAGACGAAACTTCTATTTCGTATCTTCGACCAGAAACCGCGCAGGGAATGTTTGTGAATTTTAAAAATGT
>CALRBL010000046.1 GCA_943354075.1 Candidatus Nomurabacteria bacterium
GACGGCATTATTGATATAAAAGAAGGAGAACGCGGAGAAGCTGTCGTGAAAAAAGAAGATGGGACATTTGATATCACAACTAAAAGCGGCACATATAATGCACGAGCGGTGCTCATTTGCACCGGCTCCCACCGCCGCAAACTCGAAGCTGTGGGATCTGATCAATTCGAGAACAAGGGCATTGTCTATTGTGCTTCATGCGATGGACCGCTTTTCTCCGGCATGGATGTAGTGGTTGCAGGAGGTGGAAACGCAGCATTCGAGACGGTCGCACAACTTCTCGCTTACTGCTCGAGCGTCACACTCATCAATCGTAGCGACGCTTTCCGCGCAGATCCTGTCACCGTCGAAAAGCTTTCCGCAAATTCAAAGCTCACCATCATCAAAAATGCAATCATCAAAGAAATCAAAGGTGGAAAATTTGTAGACAGCCTCGTCTATACTGACATCAATACAAAGACAGACATCGTTCTTCCAACAAAAGGAGTCTTCGTCGAGATCGGACTCATCCCGAACACCGATTTTTTGAAAGGCGCGCTTGATATCAACGACTACGGACAAATCATCGTGAATCCTCGCACACAGATGACTTCGACCGAAGGCATCTGGGCTGCTGGCGATTGCACCGACGGACTCTATCACCAAAACAACATCGCAGCAGGAGAAGGCGTCAAAGCACTCGAGGACATTTACATGCATCTTCACACCAAGTAGAATAGCTACATGGAAGTACTTGTCTCATATGCGAATCTCATCGCCATCGCAGGAATCGTCATTCTCACGATCTACTGGATCCACATCTTCATCATTCTCTACCACCTCATCCGCTTCGGGGTAGGCACACGACCAAAACAAGCGGCATTCGCACTCTTCGCGATGTCTTCATGGCTTTTTATCATGCTTATCCTCTCAGCACTTTCAATAATATTCCTCTAAACATATGGCATTACATCTTTCCATCTTCACCCATTCAAAATACACCTTCGAAGGTAAGCGGCCTGACGAGGATGTTGAGATTTTTCTTTATAGCCACTGGATCATCATCGCACTCAAGACCATCTTCTATTTTCTCATCAGTCTCGTCCCTGTCGTTCCCCTGCTCGTCTTCTCGCAGGATATCATGGCGTATGGATTGCTCGGTGTCGCAGCCTTCTTCCTCGTCGCCTATTGGATGATCCTTCTTTCGATGTATTTCTATGAAGTAATGATCTATCTTCTCGACACATGGATCGTGACAGGAGAACGCATTGTCGACATCGTCCAAAAGGGATTCTTCTTCCGAACCACTTCCGAACTCGATCTCACTAAAGTGCAAGATATTTCAGTACTTACAAGCGGATTCATTCAGACCGTATTAGATTTCGGAGATGTGGAGATACAATCAGCAGGAGCTCAGAACAAGTTTCGCTTCAAGCAAGTAGCGCATCCAAATGTGGTGAAAGATAGGATCATGAGATTAGCAACAGAAGCCAAGCAACGTGCAGGACATCAGGATTTATAAACTCACACAACATATGAAAATAAATAATATTTCAAAACTCGCCATCGCCATCATCGTTTCCGAACTTGCCGGTATCATCGGATCATTCTTTACCTTCGAAGCCATTCCTACTTGGTATGCAACACTCGTGAAGCCCACACTCAACCCCCCGAGCTGGATATTCGGACCCGTCTGGACGACACTCTACCTTCTCATGGGTATCGCGGCATTCCTCGTATGGAAGAAAGGATGGGAACAAAAAGAAGTGAAGATTGCACTCGGTATATTCACCGGTCAGCTCGTACTGAACACCTTGTGGTCCATTATTTTCTTCGGACTACAATCTCCCGGATGGGCTCTCATTGATATCTTGCTTATGTGGATCTCTATAGTCGCCACCATCATCGTTTTTTACCGAATCTCTCGCCCAGCAGCCTACCTTCTCCTTCCCTATCTCGCATGGGTGAGCTTCGCCTCGTATCTCAATTATGCCATCTGGACACTCAATTAAGAGAGTCGTTGTCAACGACTCAATGCAACATAAATACGCATATAACTGCGTTGTCCCCATCGGAAAAGAATTTGATCCAGAGTTCCGCCCCCAACTTTCACCGAAAGAAATGCTCGCACTTGGAGTATTTGGTGGCGTCTACATGCGGGATTGTAAAGATGAGTTTCCTAAAGATTGGTACAAAAAATGCAAAGTTTGCACCGGACGATACAAAAAAACACATCTCTTCCTTGAACTATTTTGGAAAGAATGCCAGCCAGCCACTATCAGTATGGAAGAAAAAAGGATGGATATACAAAGAGGATCCACGTGGATGGTTCCAATGGTATTGCCGATATTATATGGGTCGGAGGCTCCCTGAAGAGAATGCGAGGCAGATAAAGAGGTGGAAGGCCATGGTGAGACACGTCGCCCAGATACAGAATAACTGCCGTGTTGGAGACGAGTTCTGCCGGCCAAAACAGCGCCAGGCATTGCTTCATTGGGCGTATGATAGTAGGAAAATCTAGATCGAAATGGCGGAAGAGGGGGGATTCGAACCCCCGCGCCGGTTTTACCCGACCATCCGATTTCGAATCGGCGCCGTTATGACCTCTTCGGTACTCTTCCGTGGCTTTACCAAAAGATATGCTTCAAACTTTTTTCGATGCTTTTCGTTTGAAGTTCCTATTTGGCTGAAGTATCTTACAACATCTTTCTCTTTTCTCAAAAGTATCGAAAACGGGGTAGACCGAGTAGGACCGTAACCAAACTTTTTTAATGTATCGAAGAAAAAAGAGAGTAGAGGCAGGGATCGATTAGTAAAGTTTATGCCGATATTAAGATAGAGCTTGCCGCCAATTACATGCCTATCTACATAAGTACAGCCATCTGTATCAAATAATCCTCGTAGGCACCATGCACAATATTCATCGTTTTCAAGTATCCATTCGGGAACTTTCACCTGATGTTTTACTTTATTTCCTTTTATCAAGCCTAGATCACCAAGATAATAAACAAGATCTGTCCGACTTGCAATCACTGTCACAACATTTGAATTTCGTCTTTCACGCAAGGAAATCTGTGTCTGAAAAAGCTTTTCCATTTGAGACTTAACATATTCTGAAAAAAGTCGGTCGTCAGTCTTGTGAAGAGTGACTGTCACTTGCCTGCTTGTTATACCACCATCTCCCAATATGATTCCCACCATTTCTGCAAGCTCTCGATTCTTATGAGGTCGAACAATCTTTATTCGAGCAAAAGAAGATCCAGAAACAAGACCCATCTTTGCCGATGAAATCTTTCCTCCGAGCGCGCGCCCTTCTACAGTACCTAAATTTCCATACTTTTTCATTCTTCCTATTCCTCCCGCTTTTGCACTTGTCGCTTTCACCTTTGACAGAGTCATGAGCTTGTCAGGCTGTGGAAGAATCAGTCGAAATCTTACTTCAATCTTCTTGATAAATGAAAGAGGGATACTGGATTGACCGTTTCTCCAGTATCTCAGCGACCTTGTCGACACCCTAGCAAAAGCCGCAATATCCCTCCAAGATAATCCCACCTCTTCTTGGATTAGTTTGAATATCTCTATGGATTTTTCTTTGGAATAATAAGCTCTCATTTTTTGGATTTTATCACGACACCCTTTTTTCATTCAAAAATCCCCACATTGGAACATATAAAAGTAATATGATATAGTCTGTTTCTAACGGCCCTATCGTCTATCGGTTAGGACACGGCCTTTTCAAGGCTGGAAGCGGAGTTCGACTCTCCGTAGGGTCACAGATTTTGGCGCAGCAAAAAGCTGTGACCCGGAGGGAACCGTAGGCTCCCGATTTGTTCAAGAGGCTTTGCGATTGAATACAAATCGCAGCCCTTTAGGGGTCACAACTTTTTCTAACCTTATTTTTCAGTGTTTTTAAATACCCCATACAACATCTTCAGAACTTTTTATGTTTGAGTGTAAAGCTATTTCCTATGGAAAAATTGATAAAATCTAAAAACATGATACTTTTTACTTGAACTGATTCCACAAGAATCACTGTGTCCCGACAGTTTCGGGTGTTAGGTCTTTGAAAGAACAAACCATGAAAAAAATCATCGTCCCTTGTGTGGGATTCGTCATTATGATGTTTGCGGTCTCGCCGCTCACATTACACGCAGCAGCAGTTGCTAGTCACGTGACTGGTCCGTCAGGAGATATTCGTGCTTGGGCAGAAGGTCGTATGAATGGACAGGAAACTTTCGACACTGAGACGAACCTTCAGATTGGTCCTGATTATGGAACGGTTGCTGGATCAAGTGGTCCGGGGTTTCTTTCTGGGGAAGATGCTCTCGTGACTCTTGAGATCACTCAGACTGAGCTCATTTACACGGTGAGTGATTGGCTTCTAGGAAATGGTCAGGGCTTTCCTACTCAGACTCTCAGTACTCCATTAGTAGGACCAGTGAACTCAATATTTGCAAGAGTAGTTAAAGTAGTACCTGAGATTGAGGCTCCCGGTGCAACATGGACACTT
>CALRBL010000047.1 GCA_943354075.1 Candidatus Nomurabacteria bacterium
AATTGGTACCAAAGTGGGAAAGAGTCGTGAATACGTTTCGAACACCATCCGTATCTTGGCGCTTCCCGAGCACATGCTTCAAGGACTTTCGGAAGGGAAGATTTCAGAAGGGCACACTCGACCGCTTTTGATGCTTGATGGACGTCCTGAAGAACAGGATACCCTTTACAAGGAAATTGTTTTCAAGAAATTAAATGTTCGTGAATCCGAACAGATCGCACGCAAGATCGCTGTTGAAAAAACTCGCAAGAAAGATGTGTATGATCCCGAGATCATGGAGATTGAAGGAAAGCTTTCGGAATCTCTCGGTACTCGTGTCTCGATTGAGAAAAAAGAAAAAGGCGGAAAGGTTACCATCGATTTCTTTTCCAATGATGATTTGCGCGCGATTCTTAGCATGATTGAGAAGAATAAAGCGAGTGCGGATGCGGCGAGCGGTATACCTGAAGCCATGACCCCCGCACCAGATGCAGAACCTTTCTCTGATGATCCAGATGCAAAGATTTCTAATACTGATGAGGACGAGGGGCTTTATTCAATTAAAAATTTTTCTATATAAACTTACTATTTGTATGAATATACAAATAGTTGAACCAAAAAAAGAAGACGCGTATGTGATGATTGATGTTCGATATAAGGCATGGCTTGTAACATATCCAAATAAAAAAGCGGGTATTACAGCTGATGACATTGAACAAAGATATAAGGATGCATTCAGTGAAGAAAAAATAAAAAAGATGGAAGATCTCATAACTGATCATTCTCCCGATGAGAAAATGTTTCTTGCTAAAGATGGTGAAATGGTCGTAGGTGTCTGTTTTGGGGTGATCGAAGAAGATAAGAATAAATTAGAAGCCATGTATGTTTTACCTGAACACCATAATCAAGGAATCGGAACTAAGTTGTGGAATAAGTTGTTACCTTTCTTTGAAAATAATAAAGATATATATGTTGAAGTAGCTGATTATAATAATAGAGCAATCAGTTTTTATAAAAAGTTAGGTTTCGTGGATACTGGTAGACGTTTTAGTGATGAAAGATTTAGGATGAAGAGCGGGGGAATCATTACAGAAATGGAAATGGTTATCAAGTCAAAAGAAAATCAATCTTAAGAAAAGATAAAGATCTCAAAGAGAATAATTGAAGTGAGGATGATCCAAATGATGTGACCGAAGAAGATCACTCTTTCGCGATGGACGGTTGCATAGAATGACCAGAATGTGGAGGTGCAGAGGATGACGATCCAAACGATTACGGAAACGCCCGTAGCGTCCTGTTCCTTCCAAAGCGTAATTACCTGGTCAAGGCTGGAGAGCGGGCCGATGATGGCAACAGGATATGCCATCTTGTCGAGAATCTTTTTCAGAAGAGAGTCGCCACTTCTGTTGTGGGTTTTTCTTTTGATGACGTGTCGAAGTTCGTAACTCATTTCCTAAAGTATACGTGCAATGCCAGACATTGTCATTATTTTTCCTTCTTCTTGAAGCGTCCACGGCCGATCTTTTTTGGTTCCTTAAGGATCTCGATAGCTCGTTCGTAGGTGATGTCATATGGATTGTCTACGCCTTTGAGTGATCGGAAATCCGTGTCGTGCACGATGTAAGGACCGAAACGTCCGATGTTTGCAGTGATAGTTTTTCCGGTTTCCGGATATTCTCCGAGTTTGCGAGGAAGTGTGAGATATTTGACAGCTTGTGCGAGTGTGACATGTTCAGGATCGACTTCCTTGGGAATGCTTGCCATCTTTGGTTTTATTTTCTTTGGCTTCTTGGGTTTTTTTGGTTTCTTTAATTTTCCGGTTTTTGTGTATTCTGGAACGCTTGCTGCGAGTGCTGCTGCAGCTTCTGCTGCCGTGGTCTCTTCCTCTGTCTGATGCTGTCCTTGCTCCATCTGTACATACGGTCCGTACTTTCCAACTTTTACGAAGATTGGCTGGTTGGTCTCAGGGTGTATTCCTAAAGGCTCATCTTTCTGAATTTCTTTTCCATCGATAGTGAGTGCTCCATCACAGTCGGGGTATTTTCCGCATGAGAGGAACTTGCCGTTACGAGAAAGTTTGATGACCATGGGGGATTCACACTTAGGACATTTATATTTTGGATCAGCATCTCCGAGGTTGGTGATCTTGTCGCTCTTGTCTTTCTCTTTTACTTCGGCAAGAAATGGCCCGTAGAAATCCTTAAGAGTTTTTAAATATTTTGCCTCGCCGCTTGCGATGAGGTCGAGTTTGTCTTCCATTTCGGCGGTGAAAGAATCGCTGATGTATTCGCCAAAGTTCTGTTCGAGGAATGAAGAAACAACATCGCCCGTGTCGGTAGGGATGAGAGATTTGTTGACCTTATCTACGTATCCGCGTTCTTCGATGGTGCGAATGATGGATGCATATGTAGAAGGTCGTCCGATGCCTCGTTTTTCGAGTTCTTTGATGAGTCCTGCTTCAGAATATCGAGGGGGAGGTTCTGTGAACTTCTCTTCGCTCTTGATACTCACAAGCGCGAGTGTATCGCCAACTTTCAATTTTGGAAGTTCAACATCTTCTCCTCGTGCACCAGGATCTGCTTTGTACCATCCAGGGAAGAGGATCACCGAACCGTTTACTCCAAAGTCTGGAATTTGATGGGCATCTTTGCGGCTGCCGCTAAGATGCCCATCAATATTTGCAGAAATCTTGGTACGCAATGTTTTTGCATCAGCCATTTGAGAGGATACGGCGCGTGCCCAGATGAGGGAATACAGTTTCTGTTGCTCATCGTTGATACCTGCAACCTTTGTAGAAATATCGGTAGGGCGGATCGCTTCGTGCGCTTCCTGTGCATTTTTGCTCTTGGTCGAATGTGTGCGGAATTCAAGATATTCTTTTCCAAATTCTTTTTCTACAACCGTCGCGATTTGTGCGAGAGCATTTTTGCTCAAAACAGTACTGTCAGTTCGCATGTAGGTGATGAGACCAGCTTCATAGAGTCGTTGTGCGATTGACATGGTGCGAGAAGGTGCGAATCCAAGACGAGAGCTCGCTGCCTGCTGCAAGGTAGAAGTGATGAACGGCGCGCGGGGAGAACGTTTTACTTCGGTTGCAGTGATGTCTACCACTTTCCAGTCTTTAGTTGCTTCACCGAGTTTTACGATTCTCTCAGCTTCTTTTTGATTGTTAGGTTCTTCGCTGCAGGCATATGAAAGAGTTGATCCGTTTTTAAGGTCTGCAGTGATGGTGAAATATTGCACTGGTTTGAACGCGCGAATCTCGCGTTCGCGTTCCATGATGATGCGTAGTGCGGGAGACTGTACGCGTCCAGCAGAAAGTCCGTAGCGTACTTTTTTCCAGATAAGTCCTGAGAGATCATATCCCACGAGACGGTCGAGAACGCGTCTCGCTTCTTGAGCTTCTTTCAAATCCTCATCGATTTCACGCGGGTGCTTCATTGCTTCTTGCACCGCTTCTTTGGTGATTTCGTGGAAGACTACGCGCTTTGGTTTCTTGAGACCCACAGCTTCTTTTATGTGCCATGCGATAGCTTCTCCTTCGCGGTCGGGATCGGTTGCAAGTATTACTTCAGTAGCTTTCTTTGCGAGTGCGCGGATTTCAGCGACAACCTTCTCTTTTCCAGGGGAAATTTCATAGTGGGGAACGAAGCCTCCAGGGATATCGATGGCTTTCTTGTTTGACTTTGGAAGGTCTCGTACATGACCAACAGACGCCTTTACTTCGTAGGCGCCGTCAAGATATTTCGATATGGTTTTCGCTTTCGCGGGGGACTCTACAATCAGTAATTTCATATGGGTATGCGAAGTATTACACGTAAACGCAAGAATTGTAAAATTTAGGTTAAAGAAATCATAAAATAATACCTTGACTTGGAGAGGTAATTTGTTAGCATATTAGGTACAAATGGCTTCGGCCCGACTTCATCGAAAGATGAAGGAAAAATAAAAATAGCTTTGTTAAATTCCTGACGGCAGAAAACCGGCTTGACCGGTGCGGAGCCATCGC
>CALRBL010000048.1 GCA_943354075.1 Candidatus Nomurabacteria bacterium
AATGGTGATGAGTGTAAGCATGTGGAAATGATAGCATAAAAGACATATTCAAAAAATTGATAAAGTGTTGAACTTTTCTTTGGGTATATTTTACCCTTAATAGCGTAAGTTTCTTCTGTGGAACATAACACCATAGAAGAAACTCTAAATGGAATAATCTCCTCGGCACTCAAGGCTCATGCTTCGGATATTCATATTGATCCCGGAGAAAATTCCATAACAGTCTTTTTTCGCATCGATGGGACGCTCAATCTTCATAATTATTTTCCTCTTTCGATGCACGAAGGCATCATTATACGTATCAAAGTGCTTGCTAGGCTGCGAGTCGACGATAATCGTCTCCCGAAGGATGGAAGATTCAAATGGCAAGGTAGCGAAGGTCAGTGTGTGGAAGTGCGTGTCTCTATGATGCCCACTTCCTATGGAGAAAATGCTGTACTTCGTTTGTTCGATCCTCTTGTGAGTGCTTATTCTCTGAAAGAGCTTGGTTTTACTGAAGAACATTCGTATTCAATCGAAAAAGCTCTTACCTATCATTCGGGGATCATCATGCTTGTGGGGCCGACAGGATCGGGAAAGACCACGACTCTTTATTCTCTTCTCCATCACCTCAAGAAAACATCACGTCTCATCATTACTGTGGAAGATCCTGTCGAGCGGCGGATCGAAGGTGTGCGGCAGATAGAGGTGGGAGGTACGACGTTTCTCGAATACGTCACTGTTCTTCGTTCGATAGTGCGGCAAGATCCTGATGTGATCATGATTGGTGAAATACGTGACAAGGAAAGTGCTGAGCTTGCGATACAGGCAGCGCTTACGGGGCATCTAGTGATCACCACCCTGCACACAGCTTCGGTATTTCAGATTAAGAAAAGGCTTATGTATATGGGAATTTCGGAATTCATGATTGATGCGACTCTTATTTCCGCTGCATCTCAGAGGCTTGTGATGAAGATCTGTCCGCGGTGTAAGGTGGAGGATGTTCCTGTTGCTGATTATGAAAAATATTTTGTATTGGAACATTTGCATCGACCAAAGAATATATATAAAGGTGCAGGATGCGAGCACTGTAAAGGGACGGGGTTCGAAGGAAGAATCGTTGTAAGTGAGTTGCTTGAGGAAGGATTACCTCTTTATGTTGATGCCTTCCGCAAAGCCTCTCTGGGGCTGATCCCATTTTCCGAAGTGATGGTTGCACATAACGAATATCGCCATGAGGTATAGGTCTAGTTTTTCATTAAAAGACAGAGCTCGCTTCATGAAAAAACTATCTTTTCTTCTTGAGGCAGGAATCTCATTTCTTCAAGCGCTTCATTTTGTCGAAGAGAAGGAGTTGAATTCAAATATGAAAAAAAGAATTCGAGAAATCAGACAGAGTATTAGTGCAGGGAACTCGATCCCTAAAAGTTTTGATATTCCGCCTTTTATCGTCGACCGACAGTCACTTAATATTATTGAGAGTGGAGTCGCTACAGGCACACTTTCAAAAAATTGTCTTCGTATTGGTGATGATCTAGAAGATCGTGTTGCGAACAGAGAAAGACTTATTGGCGCCCTTATTTATCCCGTGTGTATCGCTTTATTTTCTTTGGTGTTGGTGCTCGTACTTCTTCTGTTTGTATTCCCAAAAATACTTCCTATTATCATCTCGGGTGGCACAGAACTTCCTCTACCAACTCGCATCATTATTTTTACTTCGGAGATACTAAGAAAAGAATGGATGTACATTCTCTCTGTTGTTGGTGCTGTCAGTTTGAGTACAATCGTTTCTTTCAAGAAAAGTGAGGTGGTCAGAAAGCGAGTCGAAATTATTTTTCTGAAGACTCCGTTTTTTTCTAAGATGATCAGGCTTGGTAAGGTACGATTTTTTGCGAAGACCATCTCGTTGTTTGTCGGGTGCGGATACACTCTTTATGAATCTCTTCATCATCTCATTGGTTTTGAAACGAATCTTGTATACAAGGAAGGGTATGTATTGATTCTTGAAAAGATAAGAAGTGGTGGACGATTTTCATCAGCGATTATGGAGAATCCCTTGCTTTTTCCAAGCGAAGTAGCGCAATTTGTTTCGCTTGGTGAGGAGTCCGGAAATATCGCAAAGACTCTTATCCATCTCTCGTCTTTATGTGACGGAGAATTAAAGGAAATTGAGAAAAGAATATTCACTCTTCTCGAGCCTGCACTGATGATTTTTCTTGGAGTAATCGTTGGAGGCATCGCCCTATCACTTATCAGTCCGATTTATTCTCTCACCGCTTCGCTTAACCAACCTGCACCATGAAAGGCTTTCTAATGATGGAATTCCTCATCGCGTCCACTCTTTCAATATCTATGTGTGTGACTATTGTAATGCTCTCATCGCACGCACATTCATTTCTTGGAAGATCAGCACTTAAAATAAAAGTTTTACATCTTGCAGATATCGAGCTTAAAGAAATTCTCTTATTTCTCGAGGAGGATTTTGATTCGGTAGAAATATCTTCGACCACTTCTATAGTCGAAGGCCTGAATACACATGTTGGAATCGCTTCCATTGATAATTTTACAAAGAAAGCAGAAGTTTCTGTCGAGGGATATTACCACGGAAGTCTGATTTCAGCCCATCTCTCTAGTGTGGTCACTGATATTCGCGAAAGCGAAGGTCAAAGTTCCTGTCGTCCCGTACAGGATCCTTCTTTATGGGAGCGACCTAGAGTATCATTTTTTGATCTCGGATCGATTGTGTCCGACATATATCCTACTGATGTTGATGTGGTGGGTCATCTCGCATACTTTTCTTCAAATTCTTCTCGTGCCTCTGATCCTGATTTATTTATATTCGATATCGAAAATCCTTCGCACGTCGTTGAGGTGTCGCATCTCAATACTGGTCCCGGTGCAAGTGCACTTCGTATCGCAGGAAATCATGCATATGTTTCGAATACCAGTATCAATGCGCAGCTTCAGATAATCGACATTAGTGATAGAAGGTATCCAGAGATGACATCATCATTCAAATTACTAGGAACCTATGGGAGCTCTACTCCTTTGGGTACGGCTCTCTTCTACAAGTCAGGGAAGATAGTGTTGGGGACCAGTAAGAGCGATATCGGGGAATTACATTATATCGATGTGATGGATTTTCATGATCCGATATATCTCGATTCAGTAGAGTTAGGGCATGGTGTCAACGATATTTTTGCATTCAAGGACAAAGTATATGTCGCGAGCGCTCACAAGGACGAACTCAAGGTGTTCGACGTTGGTGTATCAGGTACGCTCCAAGAAACAAATTCATACAATGATCCAGGTGCGACAGGGAATGGCAAGAGATTGTCGTTGTTTCTTGATACTTTGTATTTTGGAAAAACAAAAACCTTCAATCATTACGAGTTTTTTTCTTTCCCCACCTCGTCTACATCTCTCTTTCCTTTATGGAAATATTCAATGCCCACGAGCATTCAAGGTCTCTCTGTATATGGAAATCTGGCTTTTGTCGGTCTACATCAATTGACCGATAGTTTTCTTGTTTTGAACGTAGCTTCTTCATCGTTGATGAGACTCAATGACATGTTGGTTGATCTTCCGGCACCACTTCTTGATTTCGACTGCGATAGGGATATGTTTGTTGTTATTTCAGAAGGGAGTTCGGTTATTACTTTCATTACACATCAATGAATCTTTTAGAACTCATTATTTATATAACTCTCTCTTCATTCATTTCTATCTCCTTTTTCCTATCTATTTCTGAATCTATGGATCTCCAAAGGTCGATCGAAAGCCAGATTGAAATTTCTTATGCCACGCTCATCAAATCAATTTAATAATCAATCAAGTAAGGCGGG
Organism: Candidatus Nomurabacteria bacterium; assembly: GCA_943354075.1. Taxonomy (GTDB): domain Bacteria; phylum Patescibacteriota; class Minisyncoccia; order Phycocordibacterales; family CALRBL01; genus CALRBL01. The sequence goes on from CALRBL010000048.1 coordinate 3,825, forward strand.
ATTTATGCTTCTTTTGCCCATGATGTTTATGTCTCTTGCTGTAGTGACTTCTTTTTATATTTCTCTTTACAAATTAGAACACCTTGCCTATGCCGTAGGACGTTATGAA
>CALRBL010000049.1 GCA_943354075.1 Candidatus Nomurabacteria bacterium
TATGGATTCAACCACCTCACCACCGACCATCTGCTGATAGTCGCACCAACTCTCCAGCATATGACGCAGTCAGATTTCCTTCGGGAGAACAATCCTGTTGGGGCATACAGAAGCATAATGCCCGTAAGTGACCGTGAGTACTCTCACATGATTCCGACTATGCGAGTCGGAAAAACAAATATCGAGTACTTGCGAGTACCTCTTTATCTGGGTGTTTCAGGCTGGGGATTCCTCGTTGGTATGCCTGTTTCCCAATCTCACCCCTGCGGGTGAGGTTTTTTATTTCAAATATTCCTTCAAAAATTCTTCTTTCATTTTATTAAAAGTCCCCTCAAGAATTGCCGCACGCATATCATCCACCAACTTCACAATGAAGTAGAGATTATGAATCGAAGCGAGCGTACCAGCGAGCATCTCTTTTCCGTGAAAAAGATGCGCTACATATGCGCGAGTATAGTTGGCACAGGCATAGCATGCGCAGCCGGGATCGAGTGGTGCATAGTCATCACGAAACTGTTTGTTTGGAAGATGTAGTTTTCCTTTTCGAGTAAAGACTGTTCCTGTGCGACCGAGACGTGTTGGTCCGGTGCAATCAAAAAGATCACAGCCATTTTCAACTGCCATAAAAAGATCTTCAGGTTCGCCGATACCCAAAAGATGTCGCGGCTTGTCTTCAGGAAGAATTTCATTCACCCATCGAACTGCCGTTTCCATATCTTCTTTTGCAAACGATCCCCCAATACCATATCCATCGAAACCTCCTTCAGGAGTTCCATCTACCGTCATCGCAGCAGTCGCTCGTGCACTTTCTTTTCGGAGTTCCTCATGTCGTCCTCCCTGCACTATACCGAACAGCGCCTGCTCGTCTGCAATATTCTTATCACCACGCATTGCGCTCTTGTGATATTCCAAACTACGCTTTCCCCAGCGATGCGTGCGGTCGAGCGCTTGTCGTTGATATGCGAACGGTTCCATCGGTGACGTACATTCATCGAATGCAAAAATCATGTCGGCACCGATGGCGTGTTGGATCTCTATAGATTTTTCAGGAGTAAAATAGTGAGCAGAACCATCAAGATGTGAACGAAACATCGCACCATCATGATCGATCTCTACAAGCTTTGGTTTTGCATCTTCTATCGCTCCCGATGGAGACGCCGCTTCGAGAATCGGTTCGGTCGAAGGTTTCAAAAGTTTTCCAATTCCCTTTCCATACGCAGAACCCAAAGAAAAAACTTGAAAGCCTCCCGAGTCGGTCATTGTCGGTCCTTTCCAATTCATAAACTTTCCAAGTCCTCCGGCTTTTTCGATACGTTCGTGACCAGGCTGAAGATACAAATGATAGGTGTTCGAGAGAACCACCTGTGCACCCACCGCCTCCACCTGCTCAGGATTGAGTGCCTTCACCGTTGCCTTTGTTCCCACCGTCACAAAAGCCGGAGTCCTGATGATTCCGTGCTTTGTTTCGATCTCTCCAACACGTCCAAGCGTGCCTTCGAGCTTCTTTTGTATGGTGAATGTGATTGCTGGCATTTAGAGAGCCATCATGCACTATTTTACGATTCCTACCAACTCTACTTCGAAGACAAGAGTGGCACTTGCGGGGATGACTCCACCAACTGCACGATCTCCATATGCAAGATCTGAAGGAATGATGAGCTTTCGCTTGCCACCCACTTTCATTCCAGCAACTCCCTGATCCCATCCTTTAATCACCTGACCGACACCGAGGGTGAACTGGAAAGGCTGTCCACGATCGTATGAGCTGTCGAACTTGGTGCCGTTGGTAAGAGTTCCGAGATAATTTACGGAAACTGTCTGACCTGCGACTGCAGTTTCTCCGGTTCCGACAACAATGTCTTCGATGATAAGTCCTTCTGGTGTTGTAGTGGTCATATTTTTTGTGTTAGTGGTTGATTTGATGGCATTGAGAGCGGATGCTGACTGACTTCCGGAAACTGCTGCAAGGTCGGCATCTTGGACAGTATCAATATCAGTATCGGTATTGAAAGAAACACTCTTAATATCCGCACTATCTGTCACGTCCGAAAGATCCTGCTCGACACCTTGATTAAATGAATAAAAAATGAGCCCCCCAAAGAATAACCCTGCGATGACAAGTGCTGCGGTAACTGCGATCCATTTGTTTTTTGATGCTTCGTTCATGGCAAAATACTAACATACAATGGGTACCATTGCACAAGAGGAACCATTGTATATATAATGCTAACCCTATGCACACAATAAAAAACATCATTGGGCGAGAAATTCTCGATTCCCGAGGTAATCCCACAGTAGAAGTCGACGTTATCCTTAAAGACGGTTCCTTCGGACGGGCAGCCGTACCATCAGGAGCATCTACCGGATCCCACGAAGCAATTGAGCTTCGTGACGGAGGCAAACGCTACGGAGGCAAAGGGGTGATCAAGGCAGTCACCAATGTGAACACCATGATCCTCAAATCTCTCAAGGGAAAAGCGTTCAACCAGAAGACTCTCGATGATGCGATGATTAAACTCGATGGAACAGAAAACAAAGGCAAACTCGGAGCAAACGCAATTCTCGGTGTTTCTCTCGCCTTCTCACACGCAGCTGCTGCATCTGAAGGTGTACCCCTCTTCAAATATTTTGCAAAGATCGCAAAGACCGGCAAACCAATGTCGCTCCCCCTTCCGATGATGAACATCCTAAACGGTGGAAAGCACGCCGAACAGTCTACTGACCTTCAGGAATTCATGGTGATGCCTGTTGGAGCAAAGAATTTTTCTCACGCTTTGCAGATGGGAACTGAAGTGTTCCATTCTTTGAAAAAAATCCTTCATAGTCGAGGATTGAGCACTTCTGTTGGAGATGAAGGAGGTTTTGCACCTTCCCTTCCTTCAAACGAAGCAGCTATCGAAGTGATCCTCGAAGCGGCCAAGGCTGCGGGATACAAACCAGGTAAAGATATTGCAATTGCGATCGATGGAGCAGCAACAGAACTTTACAAAATAGAAGATGGTGACAATGCCAGACATGGTATTTACGATCTCGCATCTGAGAAACGAAAGCTCTCATCAGCCGAGATGGTGGATTTCTATGCTTCATGGCTTAAGAAATTCCCTATCGTCTCCATCGAAGACGGATTTTCAGAAGACGATTGGGAAGGATGGAAGTTGATGACAAAGAAAATCGGATCAAAAGTACAGATTGTGGGAGATGATCTTTTCGTGACCAACATCAAGCGACTTGAGCGTGGTATCAACGAGAAGGCTGGAAACTCAATTCTTATTAAGTTAAATCAAATTGGAACTGTGTCCGAAACCATCGACGCCATCAAGATGGCACACAAAGCAGGAATGACAGCAGTTGTATCGCACCGATCAGGAGAAACCGAAGATGTGACCATTTCACACTTTGTTGTAGGACTCGGATGTGGACAGATCAAGACTGGTTCACTCTGCCGATCTGAACGTGTTGCAAAATACAACGAACTACTTCGCATCGAAGAGTTGCTTGGAAAGAAAGCGGTATTCGCGGGAAAGAAAGCATTTAAATCTTGATGGGCATCTTAGCCGATCTTAGACAAAGAAGAGAACTATAAAAAGAAACAGCCGGTCTCCGCGTTCGCGGAGACCGGCTGTTTTCATCAAAAAGAACGCTTACATACTTGACCGCTTCTTCGAATTCAACAGCTTACAGACCCCACAAGCTTGGAAGACTAAACTGAAAAAAACGAAAACAACAAGGAGACATGACCATTTGATGACGGTGGTTTTGGGAGTGGAAGGAGTGTACATAATTTGCTCACTTTATACCTCATATTATATATTTTAGCAATAGTATGTCAGAAAGGCATAAAAAAGCGGCGCGGGACATTCGTCCCG
>CALRBL010000050.1 GCA_943354075.1 Candidatus Nomurabacteria bacterium
GAAAGACTTTTTTCCCGAAGAATTTTTTCGAGAACATTTGAATACACGAAGAAAGTGAGGTGATAAAAAGAGGAAAGGCAATGATCGGAAGAAGGAGTGGTTGTTTGGTGAGAAAGGCGACGATTGAAAGTGTAACAGTGAGACCAATCATACCCGTTTCTCCCATATAAAATCGAGCAGGTGGAATGTTGTACCAAAGAAAGGCGAGGATGCCTCCGACGATGACCGCGGAGAATGCTGCAAGATCAATCTGGTTGTTGAAAAAGGCGATGACCATGTACGAGCCGAAGGCAGAGATCATCACACCTCCCGCCAAGCCATCCAAACCGTCGATGACCGATCCTGAGAAGGTGCCCAGCATCACCAGTATGAAGAACGGTATGAAGAGCCAGCCGATATCGAGTTCGCCGAAGAATGGTACGTAAAGACTTGAGATATCAAGTTTAAAAAAGAACCATGATGCCCCGACAATTGCGATGCCGAGAACCACGAGGATACGGTATCTGCGCGAGATACCGTCGGTAAAGTTGCCATTGCCTTTGATTTGAAGAAGATCATCGACAAGTCCAATAATTGATGCGAACAAAAGTGCAAACAATGGCAGGATAGTTTGGTTCTTGCTTAAAAAGTTAAGTTTCTCGTTGATATCTCCTCCAAAGACGATTGAGTTGAGATAGATGAGAGAGATGGTGATGAACACTGAAAACCAAATTACTACTCCTCCGACACGCGGAGTAGTCAATTCTCCGTTCTCATTGTGAACCTTTTTAAAATCTTCTGAAATTTTGTCGCTTGCTTGTGCGGTGCTGTCGATTCGACGAGATTTTTGTTTCCAAAGGCGGTGTTTGTAGAAAAAAGAGCTGAGAATCGGAGTGATAGCAAGTCCCACAAAGAAAGAGATAACTGACGGGGCGAAGACCTTGATAACGCTGAGTGTGAGTGGTGTCATTGCGACTGATTATACGTTTTGAGAGTAGATGAGGCAAGGAGTTCGATATCAGAAAATCTTCCGTCATATGTTGATCCAAGTACCACCAAAATGACTGGTTCATTGAGTCCTCGATCAAATATCATGGCAAGATTACCACCTGCTTTCGTGGTAAATCCTGTTTTTGAAGCAATACTGTTTGGTACCCGCTTAAGTGCATCGTTGGTATTTTCGGCTTTGTGTGAAGCAATGTTGGAATAAAATTGTTGGGACGCATAACGAGTGGAATCAAAGAGTTCTGGATGTTTTTTTACTGAATATTCGAAAAGTTTTGCAACGTCTTCGGCTGATCCGTATCCTCCCGTGTCGTTAGCTTCATCTATATCCAATCCCGTGGCATTTTTAAAGCTCATGCTCTCAAGACCGAGTTCGCCTGCCTTAGTATTCATCATGTCAATAAAAGGTGGAAACGCTTGTGCAACTGCAGCAGCGCTATCATTTGAAGAGCTCACTAACATGAATGAAAGTAGTTTCTCAAGATTCCATACCTCTCCTTGTCGAAGTCCACTTTCCCCATCGGTTTCAAGGGCTGCCTGACTTATGGTGATTTTTTCTCCATGATGACCATGTTCTTCAGCAACGAGTGCTGTCATGGTCTTTGTGATTGATGCGAGAGGTAAAGGCACCGTCTCATTCTTTTTGTAGAGAACTTTTCCTGTATTAAGATCAATCACATATGCTGATTGGGCTTGGATGGCGATATCTTTAAAATAATCAGGAGTTCTCTGTCCGTTGGTCCGACTCGCTGTTTGTTGTTCTTGTTTTTCTGAATAAAACTGGTAGAAACGGAACGATCCGTACATAAAAATGGCGCTCATGAGAAGCACCGAGCCTATCGCTCCTACTACTATTTTGTTATTGACTGGGTTCTTCCACATGTTGATTTTTAAAATGATCTATTTCCGCCCGCACTTCTTTGTATTCTTCCAATTGATCGAGCGACGTGACACCGAGAAGTGAGAGAAGATCGAGAGTGGGTTTGTATGCAATTCCTCTTCCTTCTCTTCCCTCTTCCTTCTCAATCAGTCCGCGAATCAAGAGGTTGCGAAGGATAAACCCAGAATTAACCCCGCGAATATAATCGATTTCTTTTTTTACGAGTGGTCCACGATACGCGATGATGGAAAGTGTCTCGAGTGCCGAGGGAGTGAGTTCTTTTGCAAGCTCCTCTTTTGAGAATTTTTCGATGAGTGGGGCGGCGTCTGGTGAAGTTTTGAGTGCGACTTCCTTCCCATTTCTTTGAAGTACAATTCCTCGACTGCTAAGATGCCCATCAAGTACAGAAAGAGCCTCTTCCACTTCTTGTTCGTTTTTTTCTACGGCTTTTGCGAGCCATCCGATGGTGACGCTTTCATTTTTCCAAAAAAGGAGTGCTTCAATTTTATTTTCGAGTGTCATATAGATTAGTGATAGTTTGGAGTCGTTACATTATGAGTCTCAATAGCGATATCGTCAAAGAGTTCATTCTGACTCACCTCAACAATTCCCTGTTTTACAAGTTCGAGCATCGCAAGAAAGCTCACAATCACATTTACTTTCTCTTCTTTACTCATCGAACCTTTGCCATGTTTAGAAAATTCGCGGAAACTCATCTTGAGTGCAGACTGTACACGACTCGCGAGATCGTTGATGGTTTCTTCAAGTGTTCGAATCTTGCGTACCATGACCTCGGGAAGTTTTTCTTTCTTTGGGAGCGATGCAAGAACGTTCTTCACAGCCTTCACAATGCCCTCCACGGTGATATCGGGTGATGGGGTGAAGATTACCTCGGGTTTTGGATCATTTGCGGCAAACATCACACCGGCTTTGCCAAATCGCGCTTTAATATGCAAAGATAATTCCTTAATACGCTTGTATTGCTTGAGACGATCCTCCAATTCTTCCACGCTTCGCTCTTCTTCTTCAGTAAAAGAAAGTTCGGGTAATAGCGATTTTGATTTGATGAGAAGAAGTGTGGAAGCGATGACGATGAAGTCTGCGGTGTGACTCATGTGGACATCTGACATGCTGCCGATGTATGTAATGAAATCGTCAGTTACTTTTGCGAGGGAGATGTCGTTGATGAAGAGTTTTCGCTTCTCAACCAAAGACAACAGAACATCAAGTGGTCCCTCGAAAATTTCGGTTTTGATGGTGAAGGAGTCAGACATTTTGTTTATTCCTCAACAGTACGAACGATACTCTTTGTCTCTGTCATATAGTTTCTACCCGTGTATGCTTCGTAGGCCTCATCTGCTTCATCAATTCCTCCAATTACTTCACAATCAAAAATATGAATAGGTTCTGTGGGGTCAGTCATATCAAAATACACAAATTTTACTTTTGGTATTTCTCCTATTTCGACTTCGTTCTCATCAAAGCCATCATTCATTTCTAATTTAAATTTTTCCATATAGTTAAGATATTATTTTCTCTTGGGTTTTCTTTAGATCTTCATTCGTTACTCCTTCATAATCTTGAGTGTTAATAAAACCTGGATATTTTTCATAATATTCTGACCCTATGCTTTCAAGTGGCTTCCACTCTGCTATATTTGCTGTACCGTGCATTGGATAAAGTTTTGCATGAACATGATCAACCCCAAAACCCTCAAATACCATCGCAGTTCTTCCTACATCCGCGAGTTTTTCATCCAACAACTTAGCCACCTTCTTTGTCGCAAGAATAAGATCTGAAAGTACATTGTCCGGCAGATCAAAAGCGTAGCTTTGATGATGTTCTTTAGGAATCACCACTGATAATCCTTCTGTATTTGGGGATATAGTAAGA
>CALRBL010000051.1 GCA_943354075.1 Candidatus Nomurabacteria bacterium
TGAGCTTTGATCTCTTTGAGAAGTTCGTTCGCAATTTTGCTATTTTCTCGGAGGAATTGTCGTGTGGCATCGTATCCTCGCCCCATTTTTATTTCTCCATATGAGTAAGAGCTTCCCGACTTCGAGATGAGCTTCATGCTTTCACCGAGTGCAATGATTTCTCCCTCTCTTGATATTCCTTCGTTGTACATGAGATCGAACTCGCTTTGTTTGAATGGGGGAGCGACTTTGTTCTTGACCACTTTCACGCGTACACGTCCTCCCATGATTTCGTCTCCTTTCTTGATCTGTGCGATACGACGGATGTCGATACGAACGGATGTGTAGAATTTGAGAGCCTTTCCTCCTGGGGTTGTCTCAGGATTTCCAAACATCACACCGATTTGCATGCGAATCTGGTTGATGAAGATAACGATAGTCTTTGAGCGAGCAACGATTGCAGTGAGCTTTCGAAGCGCTTGTGACATCAGTCGTGCCTGTTTTCCAACATGGTGTGCTCCCATGTCTCCCTCGATCTCGTCCTTAGGGGTGAGGGCTGCGACGGAATCGATGACGATGACGTCGAGTTTTCCTGATCGAACAAGACTCTCTACTATCTCGAGAGCTTGTTCTCCTGTGTCAGGTTGTGAGATGAGAAGTTCATCGATCTTTACGCCGAGTCTCTTTGAGTATTCGGGATCCATGGCATGTTCTGCATCGATGAATGCGCAGATTCCACCTTTCTTCTGAGCTTCGGCGATGACGTGCAAGGTGAGAGTGGTCTTTCCTGAAGATTCAGGACCAAAGATTTCGACAATGCGACCACGGGGAAGTCCTCCCACTCCAAGTGCTGCATCGAGACCAATAGATCCAGTAGAGATCGCGTCGATATCTACTTTTGGTTTCTGTCCGAGCATCATGATGGAGTCATCTCCAAATTTGCTCTTAATTTCATTAAGTGTGGCTTCGATGTTTCCAATGCCACGCTCACGTGCTTCGCTTTTCTGTTCCGCTTTTTCCGCTTTTTTTGTTTTTTTTGGTGCCATAAGGAAAGTATAAGTAATGCTGGTAAAATTCTGATAAAAATAACTTCAACAAATAATCAAATGTACACAAGTTCTATCGTCTTCTTGGTTCCTTTGTTGAATTTATCTTTGGCCTCAAGTTCTATAATATTATACCCCGAAATGAGAAGAAAATTCTCTTTGAAGTTGCCTTGTTCGTCTATGTAGATAGGGGAGCCATTCATCGTGATTTCCTTTATATTTTTAGCGACTCCGGCCACTTCTATGAACGGATCGTTCATTACGCCTTTAATGATAGGGGAGGTGATGGTGAGAGCGGGTCCTGAGAGAATTTTGCGTGCCTCAAAGGCGGAATAGCCAAGAATCAAAAGCAAAAGACCTCCAAAAAACAATATTTTAATCCATGTTTTTCCGTCTTTGTGGTGGGTCATTAGTAAGTAGTGTTATTAGTATCTGTTTCTTCGGCTGTTTCTCCACCTTGAAATCCGAATACCTCACGAGGTTTTGAGCCGTTTGAGGGTCCAATCACTCCCTTTTCTTCGAGAATATCCATCAGGCGTGCTGCTCGGCCATAACCAATCGAGAGTTTGCGTTGCATATACGAGGTGGAAGCTTTTCCTGACTTCATGACCAAATCCTTCGCCTCTTCATAAAGATCATCATCAGCTTCATCTCCCGCATCGAGGCTGGTATCGAGAGTATTTGCATCAAACACGGCATCTTTGGTGACTTGTTCACCCGAGATATTGATCTCAGAAGGAAGGGAATCATAATTTTCTGAAAGGTATTTGACGACCGCCTTTACCTCAGTTTCAGTGATAAATGCAGACTGAAGACGTTCAGGGCTTGGCATTTTACTTGAAAGATAGAGCATGTCTCCGGCTCCAAGGAGTTCTTCAGCACCTCGAGCGTCGAGAATGGTGCGGGAATCGATCTGGGAAGCCACCTGAAGGGCAACTCGGGTAGGAATGTTGGCTTTGATAAGACCTGTGATGACATTCACAGAAGGACGCTGTGTTGAAAGGATAAGGTGGATACCGACAGCGCGAGACATTTGTGCAAGACGAACGATTGCTGATTCGAGTTCACGAGGGTATGTCTGCATGATGTCAGCAAGCTCGTCGATAACGATGACTATATATGGCATGGTCTCAGGCACCGGATTACCTTCTTTAATATCCTTCATTTGAGGAGCAAGGATGGTCTTATGATACGAAGCGATGTCACGCACAGAACACTTCTCAAGGAGATTGTACCGTCTATCCATTTCCTTCGCTGCCCACTTGAGAGAAAGAATCGCTTTCTTGGCGTCGGTGATTACGGGAGTGAGAAGGTGAGGGATCTTGTTATAAAGTGTGAGCTCGACACGCTTAGGGTCGATCATGATGAAGCGGAGGTTCTCAGGGGAGTTGCGATAAAGAAGGGAGGTGATGATGGCACCGATGGTGACAGACTTTCCAGAACCTGTGGCACCGGCGATGAGGCTGTGAGGAGCCTGCGCAATGTCCATGAAGTGTGCCTTGCCTGAAATTCCTTTACCAAGTGCGGCAAGAAGAGGTTTGTCTGAATTCTGAAATTCTGGACTTGCGAGGAGGGTACCAAGACCAACGGTTGTTTTGACGCTGTTTGGAATTTCGATACCAACAAGAGATTTTCCGGGGATCGGAGCCTCGATACGGATTGGGTGAGCGGCGAGTGCCAAGGCAAGGTTGTTCTGAAGTCCGAGGATTCGAGAGAGCTTCACTCCTTCGGCAGGTTTTAAGGCATAACGGGTGACTGAGGGACCGATAGAGATTTCGTCCATCTCAACATCGATACCGAAGTTCTGGAGTGTCCTCTTGATGATGTTGGCGTTTGCCTTGATGTCTCCGACTCCTGGTTTTCCTTTGTCTACTTCGAGTATAGAAAGGGGAGGGGGAACAAATTTCTTTCCCATGACCGTGAATGACTGAGGACCAATGAGCATATCTTCACTCGACTTAGAGTCTTTCTTTCCGTTTTTGTCGGCAGATGCGAGAACTGTGGCTCTTTGTGCATCGTTTGTCTTTTCATTACCGGAAAGCATCTTTGATTTTTCAAGTCCGGCTTCTACTTTTTGTACGCTCTTATCAACATCGAGGTTGTTAGGTGTCTCTCCCACAACTTTTTTTACAGGGAAGATCAAAGAGAAGTGTGAGCGCTTGAGACGAGTGTTGAAGATAATGAAACAAGAGATGAGGAGAAATCCTACAAGAGCGAGGGATGCAACATAGGAGTCGAACATGTTGACCAAGGGACCGCCTATTAAGGCACCAACTACACCTCCTAATTTTGAAGATATGATTTCAAGAAGTCCGAGTCCGGAAACAACGAAAAGTATTGCTCCAAGCATTCGAGAAAGCGGGAAGCGTTTTTCTACATGTGTAAGGTAGGAGATACCAAGAAGAGTAAAAATGAGAGGAAGAAGGTAATATCCCAAACCCGAGTATTTTTCAAAAAATGTATAGACTTCGTTTCCAACAGGACCCCCCTTCCCGAAGGGAGCTAGTATGAAGAAGAAGGCGATAATAAAAAAGCATACTGACCAGATGCCATAAAGAGCTTCTTCTTTCAGGAGGCCTTGCTTTGGTAGGTTTGGATCGGCTTTTTCACGATCCTTATTTTTTTCTTTATTTTTATTTCTCATTTCGTTTTATTTTATCATACAAAAAACAAAGGTTATAAGGAACACGAAATAAAAGTCA
>CALRBL010000052.1 GCA_943354075.1 Candidatus Nomurabacteria bacterium
ACTCCGCAAGCTCGAAAATGTTGTCATCACTCCGCATATTTCCTCTGCCCGTCAAAGCGCCCGCGACCAGATGGCAGAAATTGCATCGCAAAGCATTATTGATTTTTTCGAGGGAAGGGAGCCGAAGACGATGGTGAAGTAGGGTAAAGTTTTTATAAAGGAATTACTGGCCAAAGAAACTAGTTTCGATAGAATGGCCTCATGAGCAATGGTGTTTTTATTCCCATAGTTGATGCAAATGTCATTCAAAAACGGATTTATATAATTCGTGGAAGGAAAGTGATGCTAGATAAGGACCTTGCCGTCTTGTATGGAGTACCGACAATGCGTCTTAATCAGGCCGTGAGAAGAAATCTCAAGAGGTTTCCTCCTGATTTTATGTTTGTTCTAACCAAGGAAGAGACTTCAAATTGGATATCACAAAATGCGATATCCAATTCAAGATCACAAAATGTGATCTTGAAAAAGCAGGGCACTAATATTAAATATCTTCCATTAGTTTTTACCGAGCAAGGCATCGCAATGCTCTCAAGTGTTTTAAAGAGTGACCGGGCTATAGATGTGAATATTCAGATTATCAGAGTATTTACCAAGCTTCGCGAGATGGTAATGATGTATAAAGAATTGAGGGAGAAGGTAGAAGAAATGGAGAAGAACAATGACGTAAATTTTAAGAAAGTATTCCAAGCAATTCGTCTGCTTATAACGGAAGAAGAAAAACCGAAAAGTAAGATGGGTTTTGATACGGGATCAAACTAAAAACCGCCTCATTCAGTAGAATGACCTACTGGGCTGAGGCGGTTTTGGGAGGGAAGGCTTAAATAATCCCTGCTTCCTTCAGTGTCGCGTAAGCGCCTTTCTTCTGGATGGTCTTGATTGCCTTGGTAGAAAGGGTCAAAGACATGCTCTTTTTGAGCTCAGGAATGTAGACCTTCTTTTTCTGAAGGTTTGCATAGCGGCGTCGCATGCCGGTAGGGTTGAATTGAGTTGCACGAGTGCGGTTGGAGTATCCTCCGCCGTTGATGCTGCTCTTTTGTGTGACTGCGCATTCTTTTGCCATAGTGTTCGATATGTTACCATATAGCCTATCTTATGCAACCTTTAGACATTGTATTCTATATATTAGTGCTCCTCTTGTCGGTCATTATCCACGAGGTAGCCCACGGCTTGGCTGCGCGGTATTTGGGCGATAGGACGGCTGAACACGAGGGCAGGCTTACGTTAAACCCCATTTCCCATATCGACCCGGTGGGTACTATTATTCTACCTTTGCTCCTCATTCTCTCACATTCGCCTTTTTTAGTAGGCTGGGCAAAGCCTGTACCGTACAATCCATACAATTTCCGTCCTGAAAAGTGGATCGTGCGATGGGGCGAGGCCTTTGTTGCTTTTGCCGGACCGTTTTCAAACATTGTCATCTTCCTGATCTTCGGACTTTTCATTCGATTCTTCGAACCTCTTCTTTCAGTGATGCCGTTTCTTTCTGCGATCATTCCAGCGTTTCCTCTTATCAATATCATCGTTATTGTGAATATTGTGCTTGCAGTCTTTAATATGGTGCCACTTCCACCACTCGATGGATCAAAGATCTTGTTTGCACTTTTTCCACAATCCCTTCAGCCTCTTCGCGAGATACTTGAACGGTATCAACTCTTCATTGCACTCTTCTTTATATTGTTCTTGTGGAAATTTGTGTCGCCATTGATCGAGGTGGTGTATAGGCTGGTTGTGGGGATGTAAATAGAACAATGACTCCCATTGCGCAATGGGAGTCATTGTTCTATGATGCTGAGTATATGAAATTTAAGCTTTTTCTTGTGGTATTTTCCCTCGCATTATTTGTATCCTCTGTTTCTTTTGCGGATGCTGCAACCACCGGCTACGCATGGTCCGAATCCTCGGGATATTTTGATTTCGGGGGTGTGACGGTCGCTGATTCTGCTCTCTCTGGAAACGCATATAATGACAACACCGGTTTTCTTGTGATGTCTGGGGTTTCAAACGACGGCACGGGCATCCTCTCGGGATATGCGTGGAGCGAATCTCTCGGTTATTTCGACTTCAACGATGTCACTATTTCAAACAGCTCATTCGACGGCTACGCATACAATGACAACGCGGGTTTTCTCAATATGGATGCAGTCACCACTACGTGGGCGCCTGCAGTACCCGAAGTAGATGATAACAGATCACGTTCAGGAGGAAGAAGAAGGAGTGTCATAGTGGTGGTTGAAAATCCTTTAGTCTCAACTACTTCTGCTCCTATAATTACCACCACTCTTACTTCATCAAACCGCAATATTTATTTTGGTCTCACTGGAACCGATGTCCGCGCACTTCAAATCCTCCTCAATTCACTCGGCTACACGGTAGCTGTATCTCCTAATTTTGGTTCTTCCGGCAACGAGACCGAATATTTCGGCGTTCTTACTCGAGCTGCTCTTGCGAGGTTCCAATCTGTCAATGGTATTACTCCATCTTTAGGATATTTTGGACCAAAGACCAAGGCCTTCATGAAAATGAAGGGATATATCAATTAATTTTACCTAAACAATATATATGAAATACATGCTTAAAACACTGAAATACGCCATTCCTGCAATCATCGCTATCTTTATCTCTGTCGGAGCCGTCTATGCTATCGGTTCACTCACCCCACAAGGCACTGCGGGTGATGACACCTTCTATTCCCTGAAGGATATTAAGGACAAGTTGACTAGTTTCTCTGATACACCGACAGCCACCTCTTCTCCTTTCTCTGTTCCTGGTTCGGTTACCGCAAGCTTCCCGACTTTGAGTGAGATCTACAACCTCCTTCTTGCTGAAGATAGTGATCTTGTGGCAGGGAATATCGCGGATGGGGTTACTATTTTCGGGGTGGAGGGGACACTTTTAAATATTCGTTCTGAATGGTCAACAGATGATCAAGGTCCAGGTGCTGTGGATTGGACTGATACAGTCGCTGCCTGTTCTGCTCTTTCAGAAAATGGTCATAGTGATTGGGAATTGCCGACATCTATCGAGCTTACCAACGCTTTTTTAAATAGTGTTTCTGGTTTCTCGGCTAGCTCTTACTGGTCCTCTAGTGAGGATATAGTGTCTCCATTGGCCAATGCTTATGTAGTAAATATTGGAAGTAATGGCAATGTTGAGCTGGATTTTAAAACCAGTCTTTATCGGGTTCGTTGTGTCCGTTAGTTGTCCTCTGTTGCTTTATATAGTATAGTCATCCCCACGTGTTTCGTGTTGCTTAACCGCTCCGAAATACCATTATTAATCGAAGGTATGCCTGAGTAACTGACTTGAGCCACTATGGCTCGAAGATGTGAAAAATTCAGACGTATCAACAATGTCTGGCATCGTGATTGTAACAATGCCAGACATTGTTAACCAAAAATAAAAATGCCAACAGTAAACCAGTTGGTGAAGAAGTCTCGAAAGACAACCAAGCGCAAATCAAAGGCTGTTGCTCTCAATCGAAGCTTCAACACCTTGAAGAACCGTCCGCGGTTCTACACATCTCCGTTCAAACGAGGTGTATGTATCAAAGTCACCACCAAGACTCCTAAGAAGCCTAACTCAGCTATTCGAAAGATTGCTCGTGTGCGTCTTTCAAACGGAATGGAAGTGACTGCCTACATCGGAGGTATGGGA
>CALRBL010000053.1 GCA_943354075.1 Candidatus Nomurabacteria bacterium
TAGAAAGAGTGACTTCGATAGCCTTCTTTGCTTCAGGATTTCCATTGAAAAGCTCTAGAATTCCCTCATTTGTCATTGTATTATCTTTACCTCCAAGAACGCGAAGAAGCGCAGTCACAGGGAACTTGCGCTTGCGATCGATACGTACATATATTGCTCCGTCGGCATCGGATTCGATTTCAACCCATGCTCCACGAGCAGGGATAATCTTGGCGCCGAAATAGTTTTTACCTTTTGCTTCTTCAGAGGTGAAGAAGATTCCGAAAGATCGTGCGAGCTGAGGAACGATCACGCGCTCAATACCGTTGATGATGAAAGTACCGTGGTCGGTCATCAATGGGAAATCAGCCATAAAAATCTCCTGTTCCTTTACGGAACCGAAGGTTTTGTTCTTTACACGTACCATCACCTTAAGAGGTGCTTCGTAGGACATCTTGTTGTCCTTGGCGAGGAATTCGTCATGCTTGGGCGCTGCAAGCTCGAAACCAGTGAAATCCAATTCAAACTTTTTGTCGGAGTAGTCCTTGATCGAAGAAAATTCAGCAAAGACCTCCTTCAAGCCATCTTTGAGGAGCCATTTGAATGAGTCGATCTGTGCTTCCACCATGTTAGGAAGCGGAATGAGAGGCTTCTTAAACTTTCCGAAATACTTCTTCTTGAGGGGAGAAAGTGCGTTAGGGTGCGCCATACGATATAAAAATTATTGCTGCTAAAGTTGATAATAGGGTTCCAAACTATCCAACCAAAATTATCTACAGCGCGGGCGGCAATAACACAATCGGCGCAATGAGAGAAAGTAACCATACCATAAACGGAAAAAGGATGCAAGCGGCTATCAGGGGGTGTAGTTGGGGTTGTTCATTATAGTTACGTCTAATACGGGATAATGTATCCAACCAGTTTCCGGTTCAGCCTGTATCCTGACACCAATCTTACTAGATGGAGAGCTGTCTAAAAGTTTAGCGCACGAAGCAGACGTGAAAAAATCTTTTATCACAGGACCTTCAGAATCTCGAGCATCCTGATCGGCGGCACAAAGAATATCATCTACAAAAATTTTTGCTCTAACAAGACCTCCTGTATCTGCCTGAATCCTTGTAGAGTGGAGATTTACTGAGATTTCGGCAATACTATGCGCAGGATGATTAATCACAAAATCATATTCAGTAGCATCGAAAGCGTACCGACGATAGTCTGCTATGATCGGTAACTGCGTAAGATCATCCACAGCAACGCAGTGCAAACCAAAATCATTACAATATGCTTCTGCTCCAATAGATCCATTATTGAAGAGAGTAAGATCCAAAACATCAGAAGGCCATCCTGTGGAAAGATTAGTGAGAAGAGTTGTGATATCAGACTCATCATATGGACCCGTAGTTCCTCCTGAGATATACATCTTTCCTAAAGAGAAGAAGCCTGTGGAACCGAGAATACCTGCTTTTACTTGAGTCGTACCCCCCACATTTACAGGTGCGGCCACATTATTGAGTGGTGGATTCGACGGTGGAGCAGTCCAAGCATGCAAGCCAGAGGCACCGGTGAGCAATATTACTGCTATAATAAAATTCTTCATGATTATTCGAAGCTAAAGATCGTGTAGTCGACAGTTACTGGAATATTTCCCCACCAGGTGGGGACGACTATTCCAGGTTCCTGATACATAGCTACAGAAATTGAATGTACTCCACTAGTATATGGCGCAGCTGTAGGAGCAATTTGCATGGAACAAGAAGCTGATACATAGAACTCCTTTATCACATCACCGGTAGAATCTCGATCATCTTGGTCTGTTGCACATAAAGTACCATCAACATAAAGCTGGACTCGGGTAAGACCTCCTTTGTGTGGATCATCAAAGTAAGGTTGTGCGTTAACATTCACTTTAATGATCACGTTGTCGCGATCTCCTTCATAAGGAGGTATGCTAAATGTTTTTTCCCACATTCCTGTACCAGGATCAACCACACCCTCATAGTTAAGAGTGCTAAATTTTTCGTGAGCCAGAATCTGATCGCCAAGCATCTCGCTGGTAGTATGACAGATTTCTCCTGTCACATTACAGTACTCAGTTGCTCCCACTTTTCCGTTGACAGCAAGGAGGAGTTGGTTTGCACCAGTAGGAGGCCAAGCAGGTCGAGTAGAAGTAGAGATCCATGCGCTTCCGAAGGAGAAGAAACCGTTGGAACCTAAAATACCCAGCTTTTTCTGTTCAGCTGCACTCACATTCACCGGACCTGCAACGTTGCCGGTAGGAGGAGTTGCAGTTGGTTCTGTCCACGCGTGCACCATTCCCACACTGAGCACCACGAAACAAAGAGTGATGACGAGCTTTACGGTTTCTAGAAGTAATTTTTTCATATTTTTATTGTAACATTATTAATATCCCTTCGGTGGGGTTTTGAGAACCTCGTTTCCTTCCCACATCCTATCCACCATTGCATCAATTTTCTTTGGATCTGCATTTGAATCTCCCGGAACAATGCGGCTAATCATTTCTTTAAGAATCTCGGCTTCCGTCAAAGCCTTCTCTCGCACACGTTGGGTTTTATTGATTGCCATATACATCCACGTAGCGAAGATGATCATTATTAAAAATATAACGGAGAAAATAACAAGGTTCCGATTATGTTTATTACTCATGTTACTTTAGTATACCTCCGCAACGAGCAAAGCAACAACACGTTTATCCACACTAGAGACCTTTTCGATTGGAGTCGCGCCATTCATCGATGAGTTTGTGATTACCCGAGAGTAGCACCTTCGGTACTTTGTGTTTTTTTCCTTTGTATTCGAGAACTTCGGGACGCGTATACATCTCTCCTGATGATGCACGCATCTCTTCGAGCGAAGCAATATCTCCAAGCACCCCCTTGAGCTGTCTTGAAACGGTATCAATGACCGCCATTGCAGGAATCTCTCCCCCCGTAAGCACATAATCCCCTATCGAAATCCCTTCTGCTTTGAGAATTTTCTTTGCACGAGCGTCGATACCTTCATAGCGTCCGCAGATCATGATGATGTCGGTGTATTTCTTTGCAGACTGTTTTGCATAAGCAGTATCAAGCTTGGTACCGCTTGGCTCGAAGAAAATAACTTTCGTCTTTCTCTTCCCTTTCAATTTAGAAATCTTTTTAAGAGCTGATTCTGCCGCCAAAAGCACGGGCAGTGCTTGTATCACCATCCCCGGACCACCTCCGTAGGCTTTGTCGTCCACCCGCAAGTAAGGTTTGTCGTTCTTCTTTTGGTTTGCCGTCGGCTTTACGAAAGCACGAGGATTATAGAAATGAAAATAGATGATTTTTTCTTTCTTAGCACGCGCAAGAATAGACTCATTCAGATATGAGTCGAACATCGAAGGAAAAAGGGTGATGATATGGAAATGCATCGCGTGGTGTGCAAGTTACCTATTCGAGCTTGAGATCATCAAGAGCCTGATCTACGCTTTTCATTGAATTTGATGGCGATGATGTTTCTGTACGGACTCCATGGATAGAACCTTCTGGTTCAGGGATCTTGAGGTTTACACGGGCGTCATTTTTCATTCCAACCACACGAAGGAGTGTGCGGATAGCGCCGGCAGTTGCGCCTTTGCGACCGATCACCTTTCCCATGTCTTCAGG
>CALRBL010000054.1 GCA_943354075.1 Candidatus Nomurabacteria bacterium
AGCGATCACGAAATCTTTTAGGTCGGTGGTATCAAATTCAATATCTCCACGGATGACATCATGGAACTTCACCTTCTTGTTTGGGTTTTTGAAGCGAATGACAGATTCTCGATCACCCTCTTTCTTTACTTCTTCTTTTGAGATGTAGGCAAATCCATCAGCGACCATCTTCTCGAGATACTTCTTGTAGATCTCGGTGCGCTCGCTCTGGCGGAAAAATTCGTCGTGGGTGATGCCGAGCCACTGGAGACTTTCCATGATGTTATCCTCATATTCTTTAGTACTCCGAGCCTTGTCGGTATCCTCGATACGGAGGACGAACTTGCCTCCGTGATGCTTCGCAAAAAGGAAGGAAAAGATAGCGGTACGGTAGGCTCCCGCATGCAAAAAGCCTGTGGGGCTTGGTGCAAATCGGGTGACGACGGGTTTGCTCATACATGAAGTGTAGCATAGCCGCCAACCGGATTCTTCATTGACAATGATGGGTATCTCGGGTATTCTAGCTGTCGCATTTACGTCTTCTTAATAGCGTAAATTGTTCCACCCACAACTTCAACTTTCACCCACCACCCAACCCTGAAAACAAATAGACCTGTCATACTTGTCTTTCTGATCGCTTTGTTTACAGATCCCGTCCAAAAGAGGGGTAAAAAAAACCAAGCGGAAGAGGTGCACCAAATGTGCCTCAATCAACTCCTGCCCGAGCTCATAGGTTCGCATTACGAAGTGTTTATTGCAGCAGTCTTGCTTGTTGCAAAAGCGCCAAGTCTCATCAATGTCCTTCGTGATCTTGTGCGCGCCAAGTGTGTCCGCAGGTGCACCACTCGCGGTATGCGCCGCGTTTTTGCAAGAGAAGTGCTTGGGTGTAAAGGTGATCCAATCAAATTTGAGAAAAGCATCCGTGCCTACCTCAGACAGCTTCGGCTGCCAAAAAAGAAAAAGGTGGGGAAACCTCCACCCAAAAAGAAGTAAACCTTTCCCCCTCGTGCCCACCGCGCATCCCCTATGTCAATATAGGACGCGCGGTGGGTTTTTTTTATTTCTTCTTGGTATCTCGCATCGCAATCATCTGGATTGCTTTACTTACCGCACGAGAATCAACCGGTGGCATAAATTTCGATATTTCTTTTACCGGCGCATCAGGATGCGATTTTATAAAATCATGAAGTTCAACAAGAGCTTGTGCTTCACCTTCGAGCTTCTTTTCTTCCTGAATATCTACTACCTGTGTTGCTGGGGTGGAACTAAATGGCTTCATAATTTATTTTTCGTGAGAAAGTCCTATGTTTACGAGTGTCTCCGCAATCACTTTCGATGCATCAGAACGAGAGAAACTTCGAGCACTTGAAATCATGCTTTGTTTTTCTTCAATAGTGCCCATGATGCGATTAATTTCTGCAAAAATAATTTCGGGACGAAGATTTTCTTCTTCTATGACCGTACATGCACCTGCTCGCTTGTAATTGTAGGCATTAGTGCGCTGATCGTGACTGATGCGTTCTGGGATAGGGATAATGATACTTGGAAGTCCTGCTGCAGCGATCTCAAATATTGTCGATCCTGCGCGAGAAATAACGAGATCTGCAATTGCATAGGCTTTCTTCATCATCTCTTCGGAGAGATAATCGTAGGGCTTGTAGCCTATCTTGTTTTGGTTGTTCTCAAGGGTTACTTCTGACTGGTTTTTGACCCCCTGGAAATGTTGAGGGCCTGCCTGGTGGATAACCTGATATTTGTCGAGAAGAAGCGGTAAGGTGTCGAGTAATGCATCGTTTATGAAAACCGCTCCTTGTGAACCTCCAAGAACTAAGATGGTCGGCTTCCCTTCTTCAAGAAAAAATTCCTCTCGTGCTTGTTTTTTCTGTTCATCGGAAAGCGGTTCAATCAATTCTTTACGAAGGGGTTGTCCTGTCCATGCTACTTTCTCTTTTTTGAAATATGCGGCAGCATCGGGATATGAGACTGCGACATAGCGCGCAAACTTCCCTGCCCATGCATTGACTCTGCCGGGTTTTGAATCTGATTCGTGTATCACCACAGGAATGAAGAGAATCCGTGCAGCGAGCAAGGTGGGAAAACTTCCATATGCTCCCTTACCAAACACTACATCAGGATAGATATGGAAAAGATTCCACAAGGCTATGAAAGTTCCTTTGAAAGTAGTGAAAAGTCCTGAAATATTTTGTGGTGAAAAATAGTAGCGAATTTTCCCCGCAGGAACTTCTTTGTAGCTAATCTTATGTGCAAAAAGTGAGCTTTCACTGTAAGGTGCTGGTGCGAAGAAAAAGAGTTCTGGTTGAACGAGATTTTTTTCGGTTGCGATAGCTTCAATTTCTTCCGCTACAGCAATCAGTGGGTAGAAATGTCCGCCTGTACCACCTCCTGTTAATACTATTTTCATGATGTTTGGTATTTAGAAATGTTTAGAATAATACCGACGGACGCAAGAGTGATGAAGAGTGCGGTTCCTCCGTGACTAATAAACATAAGTGGTACTCCAGAAACAGGGATCAATCCAAGCATCGATGCAATGTTTACGAATGATCCCGATGCTATAAGTATAACAATTCCGACGACCACCAGTCTACCGAAGGGGTCTGATGTCCTCGCGGCGATTTTAAGCCCACGTAAAGCGAAACCGACGTAAAGAAAAACGATAAGTACCGAGCCAATGAATCCGAATTCTTCACTTGCAACCGCAAAGATGGAATCCCCGATTGGTTCGGGAAGGAAATTAAATTTTTGAACACTTTGACCGAATCCTCGTCCGGTGATCTGTCCCGATCCAATAGCGATCATTGATTGTTGAATTTGATATCCTGACCCCCTTGCATCGTGACTGGGATTCAAGAAAGTCTCGAAGCGTTCCATCACATAAGGTCTCGTAAAGGCAAGAAATGCAAGACCGAGTATCCCCGCCACAACAAACATAACAACATCTCTCCATCTAGCTCCTGCTGCCAAATACATACCGATCGCCGCAAAGACAATAACACCAAATGTTGCGGTGTCTGGTTGTGCGAGAATGAGTACCCCCGTAATTGCGATGAAGACAATAAACGCAGAAGTTCCATATTTATATGTCGCTACACGTTGCTTTAATTTCGACAGCCACAATGCAAAGAAAAGCACGAACGCAATTTTATATATCTCCGAAGGCTGTATCGAAAAAAGATTTCCGACATGGATCCAGCGTCTCGCACCTCCGTGCGCAAAACCAATGTGTGGTACGAAGACAAGGATGAGGAGAATGATCGCAGCGATATAGAAAAAGAATGCGTATTTCTTGAGATGTTTGTAATTGATGGAAGCGATGACGCACATTGCAATCACTCCTCCGATCAATCCAAAACCAATCTGATTTATGACCACTGATTTGAAAATCACTTCCGTACGAGCAAGAAGTCCGAGTGAGGCAGAACTAAAAATGAGAATCCCTGCTCCGATAAGCGAAAAGACACTGATGAGAAATGGTTTGTCTATTGATTTGATGGTAGGGGCGCTCATATTAGCCGACGAGCGCTATGATGATGCCAATAAAACCGAATACGACTGATACGATCCAAAAACGCATG
>CALRBL010000055.1 GCA_943354075.1 Candidatus Nomurabacteria bacterium
AATGTAAGTAATATTTTTCATGTTATTCTTCTTCATCTTCAGATAGTACTTCATTAAGAGCAGTCTTGATGAGTTGATTTACCAATGCAGTAATAACCTGATCAAACTTATCTGCCATTATAAGCCTTTCTCTTCCGGCACCCAATGCCTCGTTTACTTGATTTTCAATCACACTTCCTGGAGTTGTGACTCCACAAACTCCTTTAACCACTCTTGTTGATCCATCAGAATTGGTAAATGTTGAATCTTGACTACATTTTTTGAAAGAGAGAAATCCGTTACCCATAGTCAAATCAAGTTTTGCATTGTTTCCTTTGACCGACAATCTTTTTTCTAGTTCTTTTTGCGCCATAAAATATGCGCCGTAAGGGTTGTTCTGATCATTTTGAGATGTGTTATACCAAGCATCCCAACTTCCACTATACTCTGAATTACCTGACGTATATTCTTCGTAATCAAAATCTACTCCTGATCCTTCAAAAGCACTACTAATGTCGTTTAATGTACATTTTGCTTGATTAGCATAGTTATTTGCATTTCCATTTCCACTCAACCCCGTCACAATCTGCAACCTAAATGGCTGGCAGATATCGATGCCGGTTGTACCTCCGACAATTTCCTGAAGGAAACTTGCAGCGGTAGTATCCGCAATATCCTTGAAAAACTGCTCGGGATTCTCGACGAAGGCGGGATTTCCATCAAAACCTGAGTTGATCCATTCAATAGTTGCCCGGGTAAGCATCTCAATGACGGCATTGATGATGCAATAACCAATCGAGTCGAGGCCAGGTGGTCCACCCATCAAGCTTCCAGTTGTTTTTACATCATTATTGCCAGTTGTAGATATTTCAGTGAATCGTTCTGGGGCGGTGTTTTTGAAAAGTGCGCCCATAGCCTGACTCACCAGACCACCCACAACAGCCGACGCACATCCAGCAACACCTTCCACAGCACCTATTTCGCTGAGTGTCTGAGACGTTCCTCCTGAACCCTGATTTCCATTAAGATATGTACTGCCTTGTGTGGGAGTCTGAGCAAAAGTTGCTTGTGCAAGGACTCCAAAAGCCAACACAAAACTAAACGAAAGAATAAGAAGAAAAGAAAAAGTTTTTTTAAATGCTAGCGATAGTTGTTCCATATATATCCTGCTTCGGTCTTATCAAAAAGTATACCATTATTTTTGAACTCTGAGGCAATAGTTGTGAGTAATTCCGCGCCATCTTTTGTAGAAGTTTGTATCGACTTCATTGCAACGAGACTTTTTATCGGATCCTTCTCAAAATTCGCAAGGAAAATAAACATTTGATGCATCGCATTAAAATTATTAAGAAGTTGTAGGTGAGTGAGTCCAAGAGTTCCTGGAACTTTTGTATCTCGGATTTTTGAAAGTGTAACAACATATGCGGAAAGCGCTGCCTCGTTGTCAATGTTTGCACCTACTTTGTTTTGTAATTCGAGTATTGCTCCTGCAATATCGTTTCCGTATGCTCGCAAAGTTGCATCGTTTGTAGTAACAACCTTTACATCCGCTATGGAATAACGAGGTGGGATAGATCCTGGATCGATATCGTTGATCACACTTCCGACAAGATCCGCTTGAGTTTCGTCGTTAAGATTTCCTGAAGACTGTAGTGACATAAATTTTGCAAAGAGGTCACGGGAAACTGCTTGTGAAAGATTGTTCGGATCAACAGAAACACTTTCAGAAAAAGAAGTCACAGAAGAAGCAGAAATTCCGCGCGTTGTTTCGAGAGAATCATCGGGACCTTTGATACTTGGATCTCTTCCTTTTTCGATCTCGGCACCGTCATTTGTTCCGTCTTTGTCAGAATCTTTTTCTTTCTTATCAGTACCCCACAAAGATTCTTGCCAATCTTTCAGACCGTCTTCATCTGTATCGACATCGGACTCAACACTGCCAACAGAGAGAGAATCAGAAGAAGCATTGTATGTTGAATTTGAAACAGATGCAGCGAGCGAACGAAACCATGTGCCGACATTTAAAACAGATATAAAATATGCTAAGAAAATTCCTGTCACTATAATAATGAGTGCTTGAACTTTTTTACCAGGAAGAGGAAGGGACATGGCAAAAGTATATCAAATAATGGTATACTCTGTCACATGAAAAGATATGTTTTTACAGGTCTGTTCGCACTTATAGCTTTCGGGATATCGGGAGGAGCATTGTATGCAAATACTTTTGAACGTTACTTACAAAAAGGTGATCGTGGAGAAGATGTAGTGGTACTCCAAAAAGCCCTAAATTCCGATGTGGAAACCCAAATCGCGGTTTCTGGAGACGGCTCCCCAGGGCATGAAACTGGCTATTTTGGGGAACTTACCAAACAAGCCCTCATTAAATTACAGAAAAAGCACTCGCTTAGCAGCAAATATGGCTTCTTTACTATCTATTCTGGTGCACTCGACGACAAAACCCGCTCATTTTTGAATGGAACCTATGTTGTTCCCGACGAACAAGAAGTTCTCAATAATACTTACCTTCAGGACCAGCGTCTTATTCCCGACCTTCCTCTCATCGAATCAGCGAGCCCTCGAAGCGTAGTCGATGGTGACACCGTCACTCTCACAGGTAAAAACTTCGCAACATCTACCCCAAACACTGTCAGAATGACCTATAACACTGTTTCTGTCTTCTCTCTAGACGGAACAACCCTTACTTTCAAGGCTGAATCTGCCCTACAAGACATGTTCGAGAAGCAAGCAAAAAAGCTTGATGATGATGAAAAAGACAATGTAAAGGAGGCGATGGGAAGTCTTCCCCTCTTTATTACGGTTCAAAATAGCCAAGGAACCAGCAATCCTTATCAGATTTACCTCAAACTAAAGTAATGAGAAAGGCTCCGCTTTACTTCTCTTCGATCACTTTGAGCCTCTTAATGATCGCAACTGCATTGGTTTTTTCAAAAGAAACAGAAAAAGCTGAGGCGCAAGCTGTGACCACTATTCCTTTTGCTGGACAGATCGCCACCATCAACTTGTGTTGCAACGGAATAGAATTCACTACCACTGGTCAGTATCAATCAATAGCGTATGGCAACTTCATCATGGAATGGTACAAAATGATTCCTGTTCCAAGTGTTGGTCTTGGACTCTATTCTTGGTGGTCAATCCTTCCCGGAGAAAAAGTACTTGGAAGTGCTATCCCTGGTGGTGTGTGCCTCACTGTCGCTTCAGAGTGTGCAGTGACTACTCCGGTTGCTTGGTCAGTAAACCAAATGGGAACAACTCTCATCGGTATCTAACAGTGTCTAACAATGCCAGACATTGTAGGCTATTAGGTATTCTTTTTTGTTATTTCTGCAAAATCTTTTACAAGAAGATCTTCTGCACGCGCCTTTGGATCGATATCCGGAGAAAGAGCAAAACCTTTTTCGGAAAGATTCTTGGAAATGATTTTTCTTTTGTGAGCAAAGGCGGCTTTTACTATTTCGAAAAAAGTCTTTTCGGTTATTTTGTTTTCAGTAAAAAAGTTCTTCGAGATGTGCGCAATGTGTAAAATTGCCGAATCAACATTCGGAGAAGGAGAAAAAGATCCAC
>CALRBL010000056.1 GCA_943354075.1 Candidatus Nomurabacteria bacterium
TGGATAACAGGCTATTTCCCGTACAAGAATCCTAAGTATGCATTTGCCCTTGTTATGGAAAAAGGTCCTGTTAAGTACCCAATCGGCGCTCCAGGCGTAATGGCCCAGATCCCCCAATGGATGGTACAAAATACCCCTGAATACACAAAATAATTGACCCAGGTCTGACCTGTTTCTTTTTTGACTTTAGAGGGGGTTTCAGGTACAATTTTGTCCTAATTAGCCTAATAACAATATTATGTCCGACGAGAAAGAATATCTGTCAAAGGAAAAGCACGCTGAATTAGTTGAAGAGCTTGATGTCCTCAAGCGTGTAAAGCGCCGTGAAGTTGCAGAGAACCTCGAGTACGCTAAATCACTCGGTGATCTTTCGGAGAACGCAGAGTATCAGGAAGCAAGAACTGCTCAGGCTACTATCGAAGATCGAATTGCAAAAGTTGAGCAAATTCTCAAGAATGCTGAGATCATGACCCTTCATCACAGTAATGTTGTAGGCATAGGCTCTACTGTTCATGTAAAGAAAGACGGGGAATCAAAAGACAGGACTTATAAGATCGTTGGAAGCGAAGAAGCAGACATGGCTCAAGGAAAGATATCCCTAAGGTCTCCAATGGGCAGTTCTCTTCAAGGTAAGAAGAAAGGTGATACTTTCACTCTCTCAACCCCAACAGGAAAAGTAAAATACACAGTGTCGGAAATCGAATAAGGGCTTATAATGTATAGACATGCTTTGGGCCGATAAAATCCTCGAAAAAGTAGAAGGTATCTACAAAGATAAGATAACAAGCGGACAGCCGATTGTTATTCGTGATGAAAAGACTGCCTCCGGCCGAGTTCATGTGGGTTCTCTACGAGGTGTTGCCATTCACGGGCTTCTTTCTGAATTTCTGACTGAAAAGAATGTGGTCAATAAATATTATTACGAGATAAATGACTTCGATCCGATGGATGGCTTACCGGTTTATCTTGATCAAGAGAAATTTTTGCCATACATGGGAAAGCCTTTGTGCAATGTTCCATCGCCAGATGGCAAAGCAAAGAATTTCGCTGAATATTTTGGTGATGAATTTGTCGCTGTTATACAAAGTCTAGGCTTCGAGCCTGAAATTTATCGTTCAAGCGATATGTACAAAGCTGGAAAATTCAACGAATGCATCAAGCTTACACTCGAGAATGCTTCCACTATCCGCGATATATACAAAAGAATTTCTGGTTCAGTGAAGGAAGGGAATTGGCTTCCTATAAATGTTGTCTGTGAGAGTTGCGGAAAGATCGGCACCACCAAAGCTACCGCTTTTGATGGAGAGAAGGTGACCTATACCTGCGGTAAGATTGTGGCCTGGGCAGACGGCTGTGGACACGAGGGCACCGTTTCTCCCTTCGATGGCAACGCTAAACTTCCATGGAAAGTGGAATGGGCTGCAAAATTCAAAGTAATGGATGTAAATATTGAAGGCGCAGGTAAGGACCATTCCACTAAAGGAGGCTCTCGAGACATTGCTGATGCAATTTCTAGAGAAGTATTTAAGCATGAACCACCCATTAATGTGCCTTACGAATTTCTTCAGATTGCTGGAAAGAAGATGTCGTCCTCAAAGGGTCTCGGTAGCTCATCAAAAGAAATTTCAGATTTATTACCAGCTCATATTTTGAGACTACTTCTTCTTCAAAAGGACCCTAAGCAAGTAGTGGAATTCATTCCTGATGGTGATACCGTACCAATTCTATATGATTCATATGATAAATTTGCTCCGCACTACTTTGATTATGCAGATGATGACTATTCACGTTTGTTTCGATTTATTCATGCTCCAGAACTTCGAGATGGTTTAAAGAAACACCTTTTGCCGCGGTTCTCCCAAGTAGCTTATTTGGTCCAGATGCCGCACGTTGATATCGAAAAGGAGATTGAGAAGCTTGAGAATGTCATTTTGACTAATGATGATAGGGAAGAGCTGGAGCTTCGAAAGAAGTATGCAAAAATCTGGCTTGATACCTATGCTCCAGAAGACTACAAATTCGAAGTTCAAGAAACTATCCCTGCCCGAGTATCAGAGTTCACTCCCGAACAAAAAGCTGCATTAGGAAAAGTGCTTGAATATGTTAAATCAAAAGAAACTCTAGACGGGCAAGAACTCCACACTAATCTCCATGAGATCAGAAAAACTTCTGGGTTGGAAGCAAAGCAATTTTTCGCTCCACTTTATATAAGTTTCCTTAACAAAGACAACGGTCCAAAAGCTGGCTGGTTCTTCTCCGTCCTCGATAAAAAATTCCTAGAAAAGCGTCTATCGGAGGTTATTGATTGACAGCCTGACTGAAAAAGTTTATTCTTTACTTACACTTGGCAAGAGTAGGACGAAAAACCACCCGAAAGGTGGTTTTTGTTTTGTAATAATGAATTTCATGAAGAGTTGAATATTTTTTTAGTTAAAATTCATACCCATTTGTATACAATGCAGTTCACAAGACAAGGCAAGTCTTGTTGTTGGGCCCACTAGTGGCTAGCACTTTACTTTTGCCAAGTGGAGTGGGCGGGTTCGATTCCCGTTGGGTCCACGCAAAAACCGGTCTTAAGTGACCGGTTTTTGTTTTAAATGATTTAAATAATTGAATATAAAAAACTTACCCCGTCGGCTGCTCTGCAGCCGACGGGGTGTTGGTGTGTGACGCACTCGCATGCGTCGTCGTGATTACTTCTTGACTGGTTCTCGGAGCGAGGCTTCGATGTCGGCCTGGGCGAGCTTGAGCACGGCCAGGTACTTCTTCGTAAGCACATCACCGCCTTCGAGCTGGCGCCGGAGTGCAAACTTGGCGAAGTCGATGTCAGGAAGCGGAGTAAACGCCGGCACTTTCACCGGTTCGTTTTCGGTTTCGTTGTAGGCCACGATCTCCTCCGCTTGCTTATGCTTGGCAAGCATCGCCTCCATCTTGGACAGTTTGTTTTCCATGACATTGTTGTCTCCAATGGCGATGAAGGCGATGAAGTTATCACGGTACGTCTTGTCCTGGACGAACGTGAAGGCCTGGATGCCCGTCTTGATGGTCTTGAGAAGGTTCTGGCGGAACTCCACAGGCTGTGTCAAGAGAGCCTTCACAAAGTCCGTACGGACCTGGGTGTAGGTATCGTTGAGCGCGGTTCCTTGATGGAGCTGGGCTTTGAGCTTCGCAACCACAAGTGTTCGCAAGTAGTAGTAGCGGTTCCACTGCCACGGTTTGTCACCGTCCTCCTGTTCGACACGCCAACCATTGAAGGTGGCTTCGTAGGTCTTGCTACGGCAGTCGTAGTAGGCGGCGTGAAAAGTTCCGCTGTAGCCGAAGTTGTTGCGACTATTGACGATCTCCGTCACGAGCGCTGCATTGATGAATTCCTTGGCCTTGAGGGCGAGGATCTTGTCGATGACAGCGTCTCGGATTGAGGCGCCTAAGACGAGGCTGGTGAACGCCACGAGGGCGGTGAGGAGTGTGAGGATTCGTCTCATGTTTGGTCTTTCTGGTAGCTAACGGTTTGT
>CALRBL010000057.1 GCA_943354075.1 Candidatus Nomurabacteria bacterium
GAATCTTCCGGCCATGTTCGAGAATCTGTTTTGAGTAGAATGTGGGTGGTGTGTGTTCCTTTTACGTTTTTTACGAAAGCAGGGAATACAGTGAATTGTTGACCATCAAGAAGTTGATGTGCTTTCTCGAGTTCGCTTAGTAGATATGGCTTCTTGCCATCAATACTTATCTTTATCAGTGTTTTAAAAGGAGCGTATCCATATGTCTCTCGTAACTTCACCTCATCACGATAGAAATCAAGAAGATTTCCTCGGATACCATATTCCAAAACTTTCTCGTCAGTAGTTCGACTTTGAATAAGAGAGCTTTCTTTTGATAGTTTTCTGATTTTCAGAATAATACTCATTATCTTTTCATGGATGCGAAAATCTGGGATCGAAAAAAAAGAATCGAATGAGACGATAGCAGCACAATCGACAGGTTGTGAAAGGTGGGCCAGGGCCATTTCAGTTCCGATCAATATAGAGCCGTTGGTCTGATAGAACTTTTTACACAAAGCTTCTGCTTGTTTGTCTGTTGCTGCAGATTCTTTGTCGAGGCGGAAAATCTCCGCATTGGGTACAATTTCTGATATTTCTTTTTCGATGAGTTCGGAACCGATGCCGAAGCTACCAAGGCGCCAACTACTACATGTGAGACAGCGCTCCTCAGCAGGACGCTTCTCTCCGCAGTGATGGCACAGGAATGAACGCTCTTCTTTGTTTTTGCTTTGGTGAAGCACCATACCAGTTCCGCATTGATGGCAGGAAACGGTAGCCCCACAATCTCCGCAGATTACTGATGGAGCTAAACCTCGGCGGGCGCCAAAAAGGAAAAGGCGCCCGCCCTTTCTTACCGTCTCCTTTGCAATCTCAATCAATTCATCGCTTAAAACTCTAAAAGGCGTTGCTGTCTCCTTATACTTCTTCATATCAATCAAGATCGGTGGAAATGAATCGAAGACCTTAAATGAGAGCGGTTCGTGTTCGATGAGTTGTCCCTCTTTTGTGCGCCAGATAGTTTCTATCCGAAGAAGATTATCAGCCAAGATCAACCTCTTTCCAGATGTCTCGGCACAGTATTCAGCAAGGACCCTCCAATCGACGAAGGGTCGAGAGAGTTGCTTGTAGTAGCGGGAAGATTCCTTTTCGACTATATATGTGCTTATGTCAGAGCGAGGCAGTGAAAGATAGGCACCCGTTGCAATGATTAGGATAGGGTGAGAATCACTTACGGCATTATTGAATTGTTCAAGTTGTTCTTTGGGTTTCTGGGCGCCATAAAAGATATAGACATAATTTTCGATCCCTTTCTTCAGGACATCGAAAAGGGATCGTGCTTCTTCCACACTTGGCACCATGATAAAAACTGAAGCCTTTCTGGCAAATTCTTCTCTTATTAGGCTTTTATAAATATCGTAGCGTTCATCATCACTTCTTTGGAGCACCTGCTTTTCAAGCGCACGAGTAGATTCTTTGTTATGGATTTTAGTTTTTTTTGTTTGAGCAAATTCTAAAACCAGTTTTGGAATGACAGCATTAAGTGTTGAGCCGGTAGTTGAAGCAAAATATCGAGCAGCTTTTTGAGATGCCTCAATGAATGATGGCCGAAAAAAATCTGAGAATTTCATCTTGCCTGCCTTCTTGACCGCAAAGCTTGCTGATTTTATTTCAGACTTTATTTCATGGGCATTTCTCTTACCGATGACAAGTGCAGGAAGTTTCCTGGATCGCACTGGCACTTCAACGATTGCACCGAGGGGGATATTTTCAACAGCGAAGTAGGAAAGAGTCTCCTTGCCGATTCCTCGAGCTATGGGTATGACTTCGATAATATGCATAATTGATATTATACTCAAAAAAGCATACTATACTCGTACATGGGAATTTTTTCACCAAAACTTGGTATTGATTTAGGCACAGCAAACACTCTTGTTTTTGTGCCAGGCAAAGGGATTGTCCTCAATGAACCTTCAGTGGTAGCGGTGTCGGAACAAGACAATAGAATACTGGCGGTAGGTACTGATGCTAAGACAATGATAGGCAGAACACCAGAAAATATCATTGCATATCGCCCCATGAAAGATGGAGTTATTGCGGATTATCGAGTTACCGAAGCGATGCTCCGCTACTACATAAACAAAGCTCTTGGAAAATTCAATCTCTTTAAGCCAGAGGTGATGGTGTCTGTTCCTGCTGGAGTGACTTCTACTGAGCGACGAGCAGTGATCGAAGCAGCTATTAAAGCCGGAGCGAAGAATGCGTACGTGGTGAAGGAGCCAATCCTCGCTGCAATTGGGGCAGGTATTTCAATCCAAGAACCGATGGGAAATATGATTGTTGATATCGGCGGAGGCACTACCGATGTTGCTGTTATATCACTCGGAGGAATTGTCGCTTCGACTTCTGTAAAATGCGCTGGTAACCGAATCGATTCTGCTATTACTGACTACATCAAGAAAACCTTCAATCTAGCCATCGGGGATAAGATGGCTGAGGATATTAAAATTAATATTGGATCAGCGCTCATTGTCGAGGAAGAGCTCGCTATGAATATTCGAGGACGTGATTTTCTCACAGGTCTTCCACGTTCTGTTGAAGTGAAGACCAACGAAATCGTTAAAGCTATAAGTCGTGAATTACGCGAGATGGTTAAGGCCATCAAAGATGTCTTGCAGGAGACCCCGCCAGAATTAGCTGCTGACATTATTGATCAAGGGATTATTATGACAGGAGGCTCATCCCAGCTTCGTAATCTTCCTGAGCTTGTTTTCAGACGAACAGGAGTAAAGGCTACTCTTGCTGACGAAGCCCTCTTTTGTGTAGCCAAAGGCACTGGCATCGCTCTCGAACATCTAGACACCTATAAGCGAACCATCATCGCCAAGAGATAATTAATCTCATGAAGATCGATATCGAAAATCTCCATCATGCATATCTTCTGACAGGGGAGAGAGCATCGCTTCTTGAAGAACTTTTTGATTTTATAGATAAGAAGTTAAAGATTGATAGGAAAGGTAATCCAAATTTTTATCTAGGTGAGTTTGATAGTTTTGCCATTGATGATGGTCGGATGCTCAAAGAGATGCAGATGAGCAAGGCACAAGATAAAAAGATTTTCATTATAGCTTTTAATTTTATTACTCGAGAGGCTCAGAATTCACTCCTTAAGATTTTCGAGGAACCGACCGAAGGTACTCATTTTTTTATCATCACCCCAACATCTCACGGTATTTTGCCTACACTAAAGTCTCGACTACTAGATGTATCTTCCACTAAAACACAGAGTGTCGGAGAGAAAGCTGATAGCACAAGAGAAGCTGAGAAATTCTTGAAACTTTCTAAACCAGACCGTATCCAATTCATTAAAGAGTTAATGGAAGATATTTCGGATGA
>CALRBL010000058.1 GCA_943354075.1 Candidatus Nomurabacteria bacterium
TGAATATTCGATGGGTTTTTCACACGGCTTGAAAGGGAAGAGAAAGTTTCTCCAATTATCACGAGAAAAATATCCCGTGCTTATGATAACTCCAGCGAGTAATACGTATGAGATTGTCCGATTGCTATTAGTCAAATATTTTTATGAGATATTCATCGATCTCTCTCTGGTCCATGTCGTAGAAATTCTTTTTGTCTTTATAGAGATCTCGAGCCAAGTCTTCACCGACAAATCGCCAGTGCCATGGCTCGTAGATATAGTAACTGTTTGATTTCGGATAGGAAAGTATGAATCCATATTTATGCGCGTTTTCTTGGAGCCATGTAAAGGAAGCGGTATTTGCAAATGCCCCCATCGCTCCAGGGACTTGTGGTGTAGCAAAATCAACTGTGGTGCCGAGTTGGTGCTCCGAATATCCTTGGTCGGCGGAAAATGTGTTGGCACCTGATCCGTACATTACTTTGTAGCTCGATTTGAGAGACTGCTGTTCTTCGAATGATCGATAAGAAGATACGATGCGCAGCGGCATACCATCTTCCTCAGCATCTTCAAGAAGATCTTCGAGGTAGGGAAGTGCGGGATCAAGAAATTCTAGTTTTTTCCCCACAGGTAATACATATTTTTCATCAATATCATCGAGTTTGGTAGGGAAATAGTTTTCGTTGAGGAAATATACCTTTGAATATTTTGCAAGAAGTTGTTTGTCAGTCTTGGCAAGCTTCTCGTACATATCTTTTTCTTCTTCGAGTTCTTCGTTCTCTTCTTTTTGTTTAGCGAGCGCTCCACCAAGTTCTTCTTTTTCGGACTGTGTAAGAGAAAGAGTTCCACCAAGTTCTTCGTTTTGTTTCTCGAGTTCAACAATTTTTTCAATACTGAGGGTTAGTCGACTTTGGGTGTCTCCGAGTTTTTTTGCAGTTTCTTTATATTGGTAGATACTGTATCCAAGTCCTGCAAGTAAAATTACCCCTGCGATTGACGCGTAGATGGTTAAAAGCTTAGTATTGTGACTCATCAACCAATTATATCATTTTGTATATCACCTTGCTTACCAAACCAAAAAAAAGAAAAAATAAGTTTGAACCGGGGGATTTCAAGACCGCGGTGCGCCGTTCGAGTGCAGGTCTTGGTCTTTTTGCTGTGGATGAGATACCGAAAGGTGCTTGTATTATCGAGTATATAGGAAGAACGATCACTCCTGCTGAGGAATACACCATTAACAGCAAGTATCTCTTTGAAATTCATTCAAGACGTACTATTGATGGTAAGCCTCGTATGAACCGCGCTGGATATATCAATCACTCCTGCCGACCAAACGCCGAACCCGAGATCCGCAAAGGACGCGTATTCATCATGGCAAAGCGAAAGATTCTCCAAGGAGAGGAGATCCTCTATGATTATGGAAAGGAGTACTGGAAGGAATACATAAAACCACACGGATGCAGATGCCGGAAGTGCAAAGAAAAGAAAGGGTAGGGTAAAATATATTTCCATGAAGCATAAATATATCTTCGTGGTAGGAGGAGTGATGTCCGGTGTGGGAAAAGGAATCACTACCTCATCGATTGGTACTCTTTTTGAAGCTCAAGGATACAAAGTAAATATCGTCAAAGCAGATCCCTATCTCAACGTCGACGCAGGCACTATGAACCCCACCGAACACGGTGAGGTTTTTGTTTTGGGATCGGGACTCGAAACAGATCAGGATATGGGTAACTATGAACGGTTTATGAATCGTGATCTTTCTGGTGAGGACTATATGACATCAGGAATGGTGTACAAACATGTGCTTGATAAAGAACGCTCCCTTGGTTTTAAGGGAAAGTGTATCGATGCAGATAATATTCGTGACGAAATTGTTTCTCGTTATCAAAGTGCAGCGGATGCGAAGCGTTCTGATATCACTATTATCGAAATTGGAGGGACTGTTGGTGATTATCAGAATATTATGTTTATCGAGGCAGCGCGTGTATTGAAACTCCGACATCCTACCGATGTCATTTTTATTATGGTGTCATTTTTGCCGATCCCTTCAAAACTTGGTGAGATGAAATCAAAACCAACACAGAATGCCATCAAACAGTTGCAGTCGTATGGCGTACAAGCAGATTTTATTGTTGCACGTAGTGAAGTTCCTCTTGATAAGAAGCGCAAAGAGAAGATCGCTTTTTCTTGTAACATACCGACTGAAAATGTTATCTCTGCACCAGACATTGATAGTATTTATGATGTACCGTTGAATTTTGAGAGGGATAAGCTGAGCGATATGCTCGCAAACGCACTCAAACTTCCTAAAAAGAAAATTAATCTTTCGCAGTGGAAAAAATTTGTTGGCAAAGTGAAGAGTGCTAAGAAAGAAGTGAAGATCGCTGTTGTTGGAAAATATTTCTCAACCGGTGATTTTATTTTGTCCGACGCCTATGTTTCAGTGATTGAAGCGATAAAATTCTCGGCATATTGGCAGGGTCTGAAGCCGAAGCTCGTATGGCTACACTCGGAAGATTTCGAAGGTGCTTCTGCCGAAGTGAAGAAAGCTCTTCGTGAAAAGCTTGGATCAGTAGACGGGGTGTTAGTGCCGGGAGGATTCGGAGAGACTGGTATCGAAGGCAAGATAAATGTCATTCGTTATGTTCGTGAGAACAAAATTCCCTATTTCGGCCTTTGCTACGGTATGCAACTTCTTGTCATCGAGTATGCGCGCAATGTCGCTGGTATCAAGCAGGCTCATACTCGGGAGATCAGTCCAAAGACTGAACATGCGGTGATCGATATCATGGAACATCAGAAAAAACATTTGGAAGAGGGAAGATATGGTGCATCGATGCGTCTTGGTTCATATGAATGCGTATTAAAAAAAGGAACAGTCGCAGAGAAAGCATATAAAGCGGCAAAGGTGATCGAACGTCATCGTCATCGTTATGAAGTGAATCCTGAATTTATAAAAACAATTACTGATTCTGGACTTGTATTTTCTGGAACCTCGGTAGACGGAACTCTCATGGAAATCGCTGAACTACCAAGAGGTACTGATCGTGGACAACATCCATTCTTTCTTGGTACACAATTTCATCCAGAATTTTTAGCACGACCCCTTGCTCCCCATCCCTTGTTTACAGAATTTGTGAAAGCTGCGGGGAAGAGGAAATAGTTTTGATTTCAAATATTTTCTTTCGGGAACTTGCTCCTGCGACTAGTTGGACTGACGACCGAGAAATATCGAAATGTAAAGCGAGTGCGCGAATAATCGCATCGTTCGCTTTGCCGTTTTCAGGGGCTTCTTTAACGGAAACACGATAAATGTCCATTTCTTGAGCGGTATTTCCAAAATCAAAGGAGGGCTGGTTTAGACGTTCTACTTTTTCCATTT
>CALRBL010000059.1 GCA_943354075.1 Candidatus Nomurabacteria bacterium
TAGGTTGGATGTTTTCTTGAGGGATAGGGTGATGTTCAGTTTGAATGACTTCCTGAACATTTGAACGGCGGATGAGTTCCTCTCGCAATTGCTCAGCTCGGACTTTTTCTAATATAGGAATGTAGCCTTCTGAATGATCCCTGTGACCGTCAGTTTCTGGTTCGTCTTTGCCTGCAGTAAGAATGGATACCCGAGTTACTCCAAATATTCGATAGATAATCGGTTGTCTGAGATTCACATCTTGAATCTGTCGATAGGGTATGGATGTCTCTACAATGTGGAGAATACCACGCTTTAATCTGAAAGCATGGTCGCCGACGCGGAATTGGAAAGAATAATAATCAATGATGGTGATGAGTATTGCCCAAATAATGGCAAGAAAGACTAGGCAAAAAAGCCCAAACAAGAAAAGGGTGATAATGTGATCTATTGCGACTGATCCATCTTCTCGGCCGAGAAAAAAGATGCTTAGCTGTGTTGTATTTACATAAAATGAGATGAAGGTCAGTATCGCCCATGCAAAAAAGATGATAATAGCTCCTGCGCTATTGTTAAGAAGGAGAGTTGGAATCACTTTTCGCCCTAATCTTTCATACGGTTTATCCATTGGCTTTATTATATCAGAGTAAATGCGCTATACTATTATAAATGGAACAAGCCCCCTTATTTAAATCCACTGAAGAAGAACTAGGCTACTTGCGAGAGCAGGTGGCTCT
Source organism: Candidatus Nomurabacteria bacterium (assembly GCA_943354075.1). GTDB lineage: Bacteria > Patescibacteriota > Minisyncoccia > Phycocordibacterales > CALRBL01 > CALRBL01. The sequence goes on from CALRBL010000059.1 coordinate 717, forward strand.
TAAAGAACGCCAGATTAAGGAGAAAGGCGAAGAAGTCTATCGCCCGAATGTCATCAACGAAACACTTGATGAATACAAGAAGAAGACACCAGAAGAAGTTCTAGACAAGGAATATAAGCTTAGTCATATGCATAAGGATGCTATTGTCCTTGATCTTGCTCCCGAGCCTCATGATGAAAAGATATCGGAACTCCTAGGAATTCTGCAAGAAAAAGGAGTGATGAATGTGCTTTCAATTATTGAAAAGATGGACAATCCTCATCTTGAGGACGATTTCCATCGTTTCTTAGTGCAATACATTAAAGCGGATCTACCTCCTGTGGGTTTGCCTGAAAAAGATCCTGTCGTCAAAGCTCTAAAGTACACACTTTATGAAGTTTCCCTTCCTGAAGCTAAGAAAGAAGACCAAGAGAAGAATCTCAAGGAAATGATTTCATCGATGGAGCAGTTTTATTCTGGAATGCTTTCCGTTGAGGACAAGGAACACCGCGGGGATTTCTATATGTCGATTGAGTTGGCAGTGTGCGAGGGAAGTGAAGAGTCAGTTTTCTATGTTGCGGTACCAGATACAAAACGAAGCCTTTTTGAAAAGCAGATCCTTTCAATCTTTGCCCACGCTAAGCTTTTTGAGAAAAAAGATGATTACAATATTTTCAACGAAGACGGCGTCACTGTTGGATCATATTTGGCACAGTCTCGAAATGCAATCTACCCACTCAAAACCTATGAGCAATTTGATTACGATCCTTTGAATGTCATCCTTAACACTTTTTCTAAGATCGAACGCGATAGCGAAGGAGCAGCTATTCAGCTTATTTTCAATCCCGCTGGTGAATACTATGTGAAGCGCTACAAAGACGCCCTTAATGAAATCAATAAAGGAGTGAAGCTTAAGAAGGCAATCGATATCAGACACACTCTCGGAGGTGAGCTCATGAAGACTGCCAAGGAATTCGGTACGGATTTCATCAAAGATTTCATGGCGCCTAAGACCTTGAAGAAAGATGAGAAAGAAAGAGAACATGTTGACGAAGGGGCGGTAGAAAATATCAAGAAAAAGATTGAGAGCCCGATTGTGAATGCCAATATCCGATTGATGGCTTCAGCAAAGAGCCGACCGCGGGCAGTGGAGATTCTGTCCGAAATGGAATCTGCTTTCAATCAATTTGATAATACTCTTGGCAATGCTGTTGATTTTCATCGACAAGATAAGGGGAACCTAACGAAGATGTTCCGAGCTTTTGCTTTTCGAACATTCTCTGACGATCACAAGCTTCCTCTTAATATAAAAGAAGTGACTTCTTTGATGCACTTCCCAGGTCACGGAGTGAAAGCGTCTCCTAACTTAAAGCAAACCAAAGCTGGTACTGCTTCGGCCCCACTTGATATAAGCAGGGAGGGAATATTGCTTGGTATAAATAAGAACCGAAATACTGAGACCAAGATCTTTATGGGCAAAGAAGACCGACTTCGACATTTCTATACAATCGGGCAAACTGGTACCGGTAAAACGAACTTCTTGAAGAATATGATCATTCAAGATATTCAAAATGGAGACGGCGTATGCATGATCGACCCTCACGGCTCGGATATTCAAGATGTGTTGGCCAACATTCCTCCTGAACGATACCAAGACGTTATCTATTTTGATCCAAGCTACACCCCTCGGCCGATGGCTCTTAACATGCTCGAGTATGATCCAAACTTCCCAGAGCAGAAAACCTTCGTAGTTAATGAACTCTTCAGCATTTTCCAAAAGCTTTATGGTGCTGTGCCAGAATCAATGGGTCCGATGTTCGAACAGTATTTCAGAAATGCCACCATGCTAGTGATCGAAGATCCTGATACAGGAAACACACTACTAGATGTTTCTAGAGTGATGGCCAATAAAGCATTTCGAGATTTAAAGGTTTCACACTGTAAGAATCCTATTGTGGTTCAGTTCTGGAGAGAGATTGCCGAGAAGGCTGGTGGGGAAGGAGCATTGGCAAACATCGTGCCGTACATCACCAGTAAATTCGACATCTTCCTAGCGAACGACATCATGAGGCCTATCGTGGCTCAGGAACACTCCTCATTCAATTTCCGAGATATCATGGATAACAAGAAGATCCTATTGGTGAATCTTGCTAAGGGTAGGCTTGGAGCAATCAACTCAAACCTTATTGGTCTTATCTTGGTAGGTAAAATTCTCATGGCAGCCCTTTCTAGGGTGGATTCATTTGGTAAAGACATGCCACCATTCTATCTGTACATCGATGAGTTCCAGAACATTACAACTGATTCCATTTCCACTATTTTGTCTGAAGCTCGAAAATACAAATTGAGCTTGACCATTGCTCACCAATTCATCGCACAGCTTGATGAAAAGATCCGAGACTCTGTTTTCGGCAACGTCGGCACCATTGCCTCCTTCCGAGTAGGTGCTGAAGATGCAGAATATCTACAGAAACAGTTTGAACCAATCTTTACTTCATCGGACATCATGAATATTGATAACTACAATGCATATATAAAAATGCTTTCTAAGGGTGTACCAGTTAGACCTTTCAATATCGCCACTATGCCACCTCCTCGAGGTAACGTTGAGATTGTTGATAAGCTCAAAGAGCTTTCTTACCTAGAATTCGGCCGAGACCGCGCA
>CALRBL010000060.1 GCA_943354075.1 Candidatus Nomurabacteria bacterium
ACTTGTTCACGTGTCGGGCAAGAATCTTTCGGGCAGACTCAAGCTGGTTTGACTGCACTCGGTGGCTTGAAATCGCCTTGATACCGTGTGAACCAAAGGCAAGAGAAATACCACGGGTCTCAGTCACCTTCTTCTTGGTGTTGATCCGCTTGGTCTGCCATTTTCGATGTTTTACTTTTTTTGGGACGAGCATATAGGTTTATTTAATGTCTGAGGCAAAAACGTCTCCCTTGTAAATCCACACCTTGATACCAAGGTCTCCCTGAGGGATAGTGGCGCGACCAATTCCGTAATCTATATCAGCACGGAAGGTCTGAAGAGGAATTCGTCCCTTCTTCAATACTTCTGCGCGGGCCATATCGGCTCCTCCGAGGCGACCTCCAAGGTAGATCTTTACACCCTGAACATCGCGGTTTGCCATAACCTTTTCAACGGTCTGCTTCATAACACGGCGGAATGGCATTCGCTTTTCAAGACCTTCTGCAATCATCTGAACGACAATTGAAGCGTTTGATTCAGGAGAACGCACTTCCTCAACATCGATCTTAAGTTCTTCACCCTTGTTGCTTGAAGCCCCCATTTCAGCGAGCTTTTTCATGACATCGTTTCGAAGCTTTACGGCTCCTTCACCGCTTCGGCCGATAATCATACCAGGACGAGAAGTCTTGATAACGATACGGAACGCCTTCTGGCTTCGCTCGATTTCGATACCGCTGACATACATGCCCTTAAGGCGCTTTTCAAGATATTCACGAACAAGAATATCGGTCTTTAGATAATCCCGGTACTGCTTGTTGGTGCCGAACCATCGAGACTTCCAGTCCCTGATGATGCCGAGCCGATGTGAATATGGGTGAACGTTGTGTGACATAAAATTATTTTTTTGAAGTCCTAGTTATATTTTTAGGCTGGCGCTCTTCAAGGGTAATAGAAACATGGCTTGAACGCTTGTTGATACGAGCGGCAGTTCCACGCGCTCGAGGCATGATTCGCTTGAGCACGATTCCCTTGTTAACCTGAATCTCCTTGATGAAGAGGTTCTCGTCAGAAACACTGTTGTTATTCTTTGCGTTTGCAACTGCGCTCTTGATGAGCTTTGCAAGTGGGTCGGTGGCGCGCTTGGTCACAAAAGCAAGGTCGCGAAGGGCGATATTTACGTTCTTACCTCGAACCGTGTCAGCAACAAGGCGGACTTTGCGGGGAGACTGGCGATAGTTTTTGAGGAAAGATTTCATAGATTATTTCTTAGCTGCGGCAGCAGGAGTGGCCTTAGCGGCCTTAGCAGCGGTGATTTCAGCCTCCTTCTTGGCAGCTTCCTGCTCTTTCTGCATCTTTCCTCCGTGTCGAAGGAACTTCTTCGTAGGCGAAAATTCACCGAGGCGGTGTCCTACCATTTCCTCGGTGACCAATACGTCTATGTGGTTTTTGCCATTATGCACACCAAAGGTAAAAGCGATCATTTCAGGAGAAATCTGGCTTCGGCGTGACCATGTCTTAATAGGCCCAGTTTCCCGGGGGTTTTTGCCCTCAATCTTCTTGAGGAGCTTCTCGTCGACATATGGTCCTTTTTTGAGTGATCGTGTCATTTCGATTTAATGGTAACTGCGATAAAAAAAGCTCTTTACGAGCAGTGATGGCCATATTAGCAGAGGAAAAGGGAATGTCAACTGAAATACCGACAAGTACTAAAAAGGCTCAAAATCCCCTTCCCTCATTGCCTGACAAATGGGGCAATTGGCGCATCCGTCGAACTTCTGAGAGACGGAAACCCCAGGCATTTCCCTAAGTAAGTAGTCGGCAAAGCTTGATGCCTCATTTTCAATAAATTGCTTCCAGGCAAACAGCCATTCTTCGCTCTCTTGGGCTTCGAGGTCTTGAATTACCGATTCCCAGCCACTGGTTTGCAGCTTCTTTTTAAGCGATTTAGTAAGTTTGGCTGGAGCATTAGAAGCAAGAACCCTCTCAAGGAACTCGCCCATCAAAGTGGTATAGCCATGATTATCGAACTTTGCGATAGGCTGGTAGCGGGCTTTTTTACCGATTTTTCTCACCAGTTTTCCGAGGATTTTCTTAGATTCGACCGAACAAACGTTTCCCATGACCGTATCAAAAAGGTAGAGCGGAAATTCGCCCGTGGATTGGACGGCTTCGATGACGCCGTGGATATCTGCCTTTTGTCCATTTTGAAGTAAGTAGGTGAGCATATTATTTAAGACGCGGGTGATTTCGGCGTATTACAAAGGAGATAAAGTATTTATAAAGAAATTGGTTGCAAATATTTTTTATGTTGTTATTCTTGTGTCACGGAGAAGGGCGACGGCTCATATCTCCTGTGGCTCGTTGAGCGTAATAGCTCCTCACCACGCCATTGGCTCGGGACACTGAAGTAGGATTTGCTGCGAGTGTCTCATACAATTCCCTCTGGGACTGGGATATCGAAACAGGATGCCGTGGATATCCCATACAAAGAAAACGCTTATGGAAATAAAAGTTTCATAAGCGTTTTCTTTATTTCACTAAATTGAAACGGAGAGAGCCACCCCATCTTCGACAAAAGTCTTTTTTCATCAATAATTCTTATTTGTGAAAGTAAGACCTGTCCGATTCTTTTACCAAACATAACATGTAATCTATGTGGTTTTTCGGCTACAGCAGTCGTAAGCGGGATTACCAAACACAACGAGCGACTAAATTTTCTCACAATGAGAACCGGTCTTCGAAAATCATCACCTTTCCCATCTTGTTCATGTCCCACATTTACACCTAAAAAACACCACCATATTTCTTGTTCGTGGAAAAGCGCATCATTATCAAAACCATCGATCTTTTTCTTCAGCGGTATCCACTTATCATGTTCTTTAGGCATGAAATAAGCATACTCATGCAACCTCAAGAAACTTTAAAGAAAACCTCAATTATTTATCAATTCATCACCTTTCATCGGAAGACGATCTTATGATTTACTCGCAACCGAGGAGCTGCCTCAGCTTTTATTTTTGATCCATTCCAAGCCTACTTGGAACCGGATGGACTGGCGATCAGCCTACGCCACTTGTCCTACGTATTCGATAGAAACCAACCTCCTGCAGGAGCTGCCTTCTATACTATTGAATACGGGGTGATTCAGTTTATCTGCACCCGCTTTTGAACAATACATCTGTTTATAACAGGCCTCGAAACTACCCTATTCTGCCCTTTCGCTTTTACTGGTATGCGTTATCCGTTGTTCTCGGATTCTTGCGCAACTTCCGA
>CALRBL010000061.1 GCA_943354075.1 Candidatus Nomurabacteria bacterium
CACTCGCCGCAGCATTCAAAGATTCACAGTTTGGATTCATGGGAATAGAAAGTAGAACGTCACAGAGGTCTTTTGTTTTTTCGCGAATACCTTCTGCTTCGTTACCAAGAATTATCGCGGTTGGTGCATCAAATTTTTCTTCATGAATACTCTGTTTTGATTCTCCTTCAAGACCATAGATCCAGAAACCCTTCTTCTTGAGGTCGCGGATGGTGTTGTTGATATTGGGGATGGTAACAAGAGGAATACGGAACGCCATACCAGCAGAAACCTTCACCACAGCCCCTGTGATGGGCGCCTGATTGTGTTCGGGGATAAGTACGGCAGTAGCCCCAAATGCTGCAGCAGAGCGGATAACGGCTCCTACATTGTGAGGGTCTTGAAGCTCTCCAAGAATAACAAAACATGTATCAGAAGTGACTTCGAGATGCTCCATATACTGTTTCTCAGGGCGCATCAACTGACTCAAAATCACTTGCGCCATAATTCCCTGATGACCCTTCGGGGCGTTCTCAGGAACAAACTTTCCGCGAGGAATATCCTCCTTTTTTGCAAGCGAAAGAATCTCATGATCCTCGAAAGTCGGGGTCGCCATGATCTGGTTGACGGCCTGCGGGATATGAAGAAGTGCCTCCTTCACCGCATGCTTGCCATGTATGTAGATTTTGTTTTGTATCATTTGATGGTAAAACTATACTATTCATGAAAAAGAAGCAACGTATCAAAGGCCGAAAGAGCGCCCAAGGATTTTGGGACAAAGAATATGCGGGTGGGAAAGGAAAGACCCATCTCGCCCTTTCCGATGAACCGAGCGAAGACTTGGAGAAGTTCGTGCGATTTCTCGAGCGCGATAGCGGACAAGAATACCTCAATTTTCACCAATCAGTGGTTGATTTAGGCTGTGGAAACGGACGCAATTTGATCTATCTTTCAAAAACTTTCGGGGTTCGAGGAACTGGTTTCGATATTGCCTCATCCGGCATCACTCAAGCCAAAAAAGCGAGCTTCAACGAAGAAGGAGAAAATCTTCCTCTCGAATATGAAGTCCGCTCTATCGCAGGTGCGCTTCCCTTTCCCGATGAATCCCAAGCGATTGTTCTCGATATGATGGTGTCTCATTTTTTGAATATTGAAGAGAGAAAGTTCCTGATCTCTGAAGTTGCGCGAATTCTCAAGCCCGGAGGATGGTTTTTCTTCAAGACATTTCTTCTCGACGAAGATCGCCATGCAAAACGTCTCCTTGAATCTCATCCATCAGGTGAAGCAGGTTCGTATATCCATCCTGAAATTCAAGTCGCAGAACATGTTTCGACACAAGAAGAACTCGAAGAGCTTCTCGCCCCATATTTTAAAATACACAAAATTCATAAGTCACACGGACATCTTAAGAAAACAAAAAGCGCAAAACGAAGAAGTATTGGTGTTTATGCGGAAAGGTTGTATTAAAGTAGGTTAGCATGATATCTTTCACTCGAACCTTAACCACTTAGAAAGGGGTAACTTACATGAAATTCCTTAAGTATGAAGACGTACCTCGGTGGTACCATCTTTTTTGGGATAACGAGAGCAAGCAATTACTCATCAGAATCCATCGTTTTTTCCTTGAGAATTGCGAATTCAAGAACTTTGAGCCATATTTCGCAAACGTTGAGAGCGTGCTGGATTTCCTGCCGCTTTTCGAGAGTTATGAACCGAGACTTGGACAAGGACGTTTTGGTCTGAACGACAGTATTATTCTGGTCGCACAAGACTCCGACTGGATGACCTATCGGGTAAAGCTTCCTACAGTGCTTCAAATCACTGGCATGACATGCAAAAGCTGTGAAGGGACTGGGAAAAGACGTCCTGACTGGAAAGATTGGGAAGATCCGTGTGAAGACTGCGATGGAACCAAGATGGAGTCGTTCAATTGGTTTGGAGAAGTACAAGAGGTTTGTTTCTCTCTCCAGATCCTTCTTAATGCACTCGCACTCCCCATCGATACGAACATCCTGACCGATAAGAAGCAGCTGTTCACTATGACGACCTGCTGTAGTCAGCAGTCATAAGGGCATTCGGTTGGAGGATATGCAAGCCCTGAGTTCATACGGTTCCTAGAAGGATTCTCGGTCTCGTATGAAAATTCCGTTGATCTGTCGTACGCACGCGAAGTGATGAAGTATGTCTATTGCCGGCTACTAGGAAAAGAAAAAGATTACGGCCGCTACTCTTGCTACACGCGCGGAGGGCAAGTGCTTTTGAGCTGTCCAGGTGATGCGACAGAAATCCACACAGAAGACAGCCGAAAGATCGGCGATGGTACAGGAGAAGGTATCACTTGCCACAATCTCGACAGCGGCATTCAGCAGCTCACTCTACTCACAGGACTCAGCATGCTGTCCACGATGTATGACGAAAAGTAAAACGCGCGCGACCCTTCCGAGGGTCGCGCGCTCTTTTTTTAAATTAAAACTTCCTAATCACCGCCTTCACCTTTGCCACCAACTCGATCCTATTATCTTCCGTCGGATGTATCGGTCTATATCTAGTATTCGCAGGATCAAGATACATCGTATTCCCTTTTTTTCTTAAATATTTGATGGTGTAACCATCGTCCATGAGAGCAACGACAATTTCTCCATCTTTAAAATTTGAAGTGCGTTCGACAAGCACGGTGTCTCCGTCGAATATTCCGGCATCCTTCATGGAATCTCCTTGAACATCTACCATGTAGGTCTTGCTTTCGTTTTCTACGAGCCATTCATTCAGATTGAGACTCTCAATCATTTCATCTTGAACCTCGGCACCAAGACCCGCAGAGACGGGCTGAGTGAGACGCATAATACTTCCATGGATCACCTCGGGAATAAGACGACCTTCGCTATCCTTACTGACCACACCTGCTTCGACGAGCTTACCAATGAGCTTGTAGACGGCGTTCTTAGACTTGAACCCCGTAAGCTTCATGATTTCGCTATAGCTTGGCATTCGACGGTTGTCTTGGTAGAAGCCTAAGATCTTTTTCTTGTAGGTCTGAAACATACAATTAGAATAGCATACTGAACAAATTGAAACGTGGCTTATGACGGCGAAGCGACGCGATATGGTTCAAAAGTTTTTTGTGGATACGAGTCTCTTCTTTGTATCCGAAACCATG
>CALRBL010000062.1 GCA_943354075.1 Candidatus Nomurabacteria bacterium
AAATCCTCAAAGTGACGCCGACCATCAAAGACCTCATCATGAAAGGGGAGACTTCGGACGCCATCGAGGCTCAGGCAAGAAAAGAGGGGATGATGACCATGCTCGAAGACGGTATTTTCAAAGCGGCTCAAGGACTTACCACCATTGAAGAGGTGTTGCGTGTGGTATCCGAATAATATATGAAATTCCAAGTCCCCCAATTTATCGACACAGAAGACAAGATTTTCGGCCCGCTTTCCTTCAAGGAATTTGCTTATATCGCTGGAGGCCTAGGACTCTCATATATATTGTATCGATATATTCCTTCAACTTTTCTAGCACTACTTCTCATCATCCCCGTACTTGGTTTTGCCGCCGCTCTTGCTTTTTACCGTCCAAACAACAAACCCTTCATCGACATGGTAGAATCGGCGTTCTTATATTCACTTGGTGGAAAGCTTTATATCTGGAAGAAAGAGAACAAACCTCTCCCAACTAGGGAAGTGGACGTATCGCCCCGATCAGGAGCGACATTCAAGATGCCTGTGCTTTCGGAAAACAAACTGAGCAGCCTCAATTGGAATTTGGATACACAGAAAAAAAAGAGTGACGACGAACTTTAATGATATACTATTTGCATGCCTGTAAGCTCCACAAAAACACAAGCGAGCCAAGACTTCGTGCCCATCCAAGAAATTCGTGACGGAGTGCTCATTTTGAAAGACGGCTCATATCGCGCCATCGTGATGGCATCATCCATAAACTTCGCACTTAAGTCACAAGACGAACAGACCTCAATCATTTACCAGTTCCAGAATTTCCTAAACTCGCTTAACTTCTCAGTCCAGATCTGCATCCAGTCAAGAAAGCTCGATATTAAGCCATATCTTACCCTTCTCGAAGGCCGAGAAAAGGAACAAGAAAATGACCTAATGCGCCTTCAAGTAAGACAATATATGGAATTCATCCGCGCCCTTACCGAAAATACCAACATCATGACCAAGAGTTTCTTTGTGGTCATCCCTTACGCCGCAAGCGTTGTTTCCAACCAGAAAGCAAGTTTCGCCGGTCTTTTCAAAAAAAAGAGCACCGACGAGAACAAAGCCGACAAGCAAGCAAGTTTTGAAGAAAATAGGGGGCAGCTTGAGCAGCGCGTAGCAGTCGTCGAAGAAGGACTTACACGCTGTGGAGTACGAGTAATCGAGCTCGGCACCGAAGAGTTAGTAGAATTGTTCTACAAATCTTTCAACCCGGGGGAAATAGATAAATCAGCGCATACATCATAATCATCACATATGGGAATATTCGATTTCATCAAAAAAGAAAAGCCTGACAACAACATGACGCTCATTCCGGCGGAATTTTATATGTCCGAAGAGCTCGACCTCAAAGACAAGCTCGCGCCGTCAGCACTCAAGGTAAATCCAAAAGAACTCAATCTTGGCAATAAAGTCTGCCGTAGTTTCTTTGTTATTTCTTATCCACACTATCTCAGCGATTCGTGGTTCTCACCAATTATCAATCTCGACAAAGTATTCGATGTTTCCATCTTTGTACATCCCATCGAGACTGCGCGCATGCTTCGCCAGTTCGAGAAGAAGGTTGCGGAAATCCAAAGCCAGATCCATATGCGGGAAGAGAAGGGTTTCGTACGCGATCCCAAGCTCGACGCCGCTTACCAAAACCTCGAAAAGCTTCGTGACGACCTGCAGCAAGCTCAAGAACGTATCTTCAATGTAGGGCTCTATATAACGATTTACGGTGACGACACAAACGAACTCGACAAAGCCGAATCAGAAGTGAAATCCATTCTTGAATCAAGCCTCGTCTATCTGAAGCCAGCCCTTTTCCAGCAGGAACAAGGTTTCAAGAGCACACTTCCACTTTCAACCGACCTTCTTGAAGTTCATTCAAAACTCGACTCATCGCCGCTTTCAAGCCTCTTTCCTTTCACTTCATTCGACCTTACTTCGGATCGCGGCATCCTCTACGGCATTAATCGCCACAACTCAAGTCTCGTTCTTTTTGATCGTTTCTCCCTTGAAAACTACAACTCGGTAACCTTCGCTAAAGCTGGATCTGGAAAATCATACGCAACCAAACTCGAAATCCTCAGAACCCTCATGTTTGATGCTGACGTCATCGTCATCGACCCTGAAAAGGAATATGAGTACATGGCCGAAACAACTGGCGGCCGCTATTTTAATATCTCACTCACTTCAGAACATCACATCAACCCCTTCGACCTACCTCATCCTCGCCCAGACGAATCTGAAGAAGACGTTCTTCGATCAAACACCGTCAACCTGATCGGTCTCTTCCGCATCATGCTTGGTGGCCTTAGCCCCGAAGAAGATGCCATCATCGACCGCGCAATCACCGAAACCTATGCCTTGAAAGACATTACCCCTGATTCCAAGTTCGCGGACATCCAACCACCACTTCTTTCAGACTTTGAAATGGTGCTCTCGGGTATGGAAGGGGCAGAATCACTCGTACAAAAACTCTCAAAATACACCAAAGGAACATGGTCAGGCTTCATTAACCAGCCGACTAACGTAGATATCAACAAGAAATTCATCGTTTTCTCCGTGCGCGACATGGAAGACGAGCTCAAACCAGTCGCGATGTATATTGTCACCCACTTCATTTGGAATGCTATCCGCAAAGAGCTCAAGAAACGCCTTCTTGTAATCGACGAGGCATGGTGGATGATGAAATCCGAAGATACGGCTTCATTCCTGCTTTCTTTGGCGAAACGTGGCCGAAAATACTACCTTGGTCTTGCCACCATCACTCAGGATGTTGAAGATTTCCTCAAATCACCATATGGACTACCGATTATCACCAACTCTTCGATCCAGATACTTCTCAAACAATCAGCTTCATCAATCGATATTGTGCAAAAAACCTTCAACCTCACTGATGAAGAAAAATATCTCCTTCTTGAATCAAATGTCGGGGAAGGGATTTTCTTTGCCGGTCTAAAACACGTCGCCATCAAAATCACCGGTTCATACGCCGAAGACCAGATTATCACCTCAGACCCACGACAGATCCTCGCAAAGAAGAAAGCTGACGCAGAACTTGAAAAATAGGCTAGAATACCTTCATGGCAAAAATCCATCGA